>RFVA01000077.1 GCA_009922685.1 Gammaproteobacteria bacterium
GGGCCGCGGCTTCACCAATCTTTGTTAATCGCTTTTCCATAATCACAGATTAGCATTAGCAAAGGTTTTCAGAGATTACAAGCAACAGTTACTTACCCCCAAAAAAAGGCAATGCCCAGAAGGAGGGGTGATCAAGGCTTCGCAAGACGCGACAGGAGTGACCCCCATCCGCCGCGCCGCTGGACCCTTTGGGGGGTGGCCCTTAACTTGCCGCCAGATGGATAACGGCGCCAAGACCTTGCTGAAGCTCATGGAGAGAAATCAGACCGTCATGGTCGCTATCCATGACATCAAAGATGGCATCGGCCCCGAGCCACTCTTCCCTGGAAATGATGCCATCGCCGTTGAGATCATAAAGGCTAAAGAGCTGGGTCGTAGATTCGGCCATGGCGCTGCCGCCCTCCAACTGACGGAGTCTTCGGGCGAGGAGGGCCTCGGTATTTTCCAGCGCTTTGGTGAAGCCCTGAATGCCCTCGGCCAACTTGTCGCTGGCCATTCGATCTTCCTGATGCATCCGATCAAACGTCGCCTTGTCCATAGCGATGGGGGTTTCCCCCGAGGCAGCGGCTGTGGTTGGATCTAGTTTTCGGGTGAGGGGTGCATCGCTTGTCTCGAGTACCTTCAGAAGATTGGGCGAAATGGTGAGTAGGTCGCATCCGGCCAGTTCCATGATTTCGCCGATGTTTCTGAAGCTCGCGCCCATGACTTCGGTCTTATGGCCAAATTTTTTGTAGTAGTTGTAAATGCGGGTGACCGAGAGGACGCCCGGATCTTCTTGAGGGGCATAATCCTTCCCCGTGTCTTTTTTGTACCAGTCGAGAATGCGGCCAACGAAAGGAGAGATCAGCGTGATCTTGGCTTCAGCGCAAGCAATAGCCTGATGCATCCCAAAAAGGAGGGTCAGATTGCAGTGAATGCCTTCCTTTTCGAGCGTTTCAGCGGCACGGATGCCTTCCCAGGTTGAGGCGATCTTGATCAGGACGCGCTCCTTTGGGATACCCTTGCTTTCATACTCTGCGATGATTTCTCGCCCCTTCAGGATCGTTGCCTCGGTATCAAAAGAGAGTCGCGCATCGACTTCTGTCGAAACCCGTCCTTTGATGATCTCGAGGATCCGAAGCCCAAAGGTAATGGCCAGGCGGTCAAAGGCTAGGGCGATGACTTGGGTGTCCTTGGCCGATGTTCCAAGGCTTTTGCGGGCCGAAATCAGTGTCTCATCGACCACATCCTGATATTCGGGCATTTGTGCGGCTGCGGCGATTAACGAGGGGTTAGTCGTTGCATCTCGGGGAGTGAATTTGCGAATGGCCTGAAAGTCGCCGGTATCGGCAACCACAACGGTCATTCCACGTAATTGGTCAAGGACGCTCTGAGTCATGGTCTCTCCGGAAAAAGGGCTTAATGGCTAAAAGTGATAGATTTAGAGGGGGTCTAGCCTGCTGATCGCTGGCCGGACCCTTTAAGTGATTAGAACCAGTGATGGTGGAAGAATGTTCCCTCGGGCTTATCAATTCGCTCAAAGGTATGAGCGCCGAAATAGTCTCGTTGGGCTTGGAGAAGGTTGGCAGGCAAACGCTCGTTTCGATAGCTATCAAAATACGAGAGCGCCGATGAAAAGGCCGGCGAAGCCACCCCATATTGAATCGCCAGCTGGACGACTTTCCGCCAGTTTGCCTGCGTTCCGAGAATGATATCCCTGAAATAGGGATCCAGAATCAGATTCTTAAGCGCTGGATCCTTCCGATAAGCCTCGGTGATTCGGTTCAAGAAGCGGGCTCGAATAATGCATCCGCCCCGCCAGATTGCGGCGATGTCCCCATAGTTGAGGGACCAGTCATAAAGCGCCGATGCTACGCGAAGCTGGGCAAAACCCTGCGCGTAGCTGATGATCTTGCTGGCATAAAGAGCATCCCTAACCGCGTCGATCAGTTCTTGACGGTCGCCTTCCCATGGCGACGTTTCGGGCCCCTTCAAGACCTTAGAGGCATGAACGCGCTCAGATTTCAGCGAGCTTAAGATACGCGCATCGACCATTGGAAGCCCTGTTTCAGAATCTTTTTGGGTAAAGATCTTTGAGGTCAGCTCGATGAGGAAAGAATCAAGGTCGCCCCGATTCCAGGTTGAGAAGATCTCGGCAAATTCTTCGGCGGTGGGATTGATGGTTGCCTTGAGAATGGCATAGGCCTCACAGATCAACTGCATGTCGCCGTATTCGATGCCGTTATGGACCATTTTCACATAATGTCCGGCGCCATCGGTCCCCATGTGTCGGCAGCAAGCCTCACCCTCGGCGATGGCCGCGATCTTGGTGTAGATCGGCGCAATCGCTCGCCAGCCTTCTTCAGAGCCGCCTGGCATGATGGAGGGCCCTTTGAGGGCGCCTTCTTCACCCCCTGAGACACCGACGCCAAAAAAGTGAATCCCTTTTTCTTTCAGGTATTTTTCGCGCCGTTGGGTGTCGGTCCACAAGGAGTTACCCCCATCGATAATAATGTCACCCTGATCGAGAAGGGGAATTAATTGCTCGATAACGGCATCGACGGGACCACCCGCTTTGACCATGATCTGCATTTTTCGAGGGCTTGATAAAGCCCCAACAAACGCCTCAAGGCTATGACAGGGAGTGATGTTTTTGCCCTTGGCACGGCCTTCAGCAAAAGCCTGGGTCACCTCCGTCGTCCGGTTATAGACGGCGACATGGAATCCTTTGGATTCCATGTTTAAGACGAGATTCTCACCCATCACGGCAAGACCGATCAGACCGATATCACACTGACTCATAGTGTCTCCTTTGAGGTAGGGATGAATGACATTAAAGGGTTAAGCCGGACATACTTTCATGTCCCACCCGAATTATTTGTTGGCGATATAGCGCTTCAAAAGACCCTCAGTTGACGCATCATGCGCCTTATTGAGGGAGCGGGCTTCAATTTCTTCTTGAATGGTTTTGGCTAGCTGCTTGCCGAGTTCGACACCCATCTGGTCAAACGAGTTGATGTGCCAGACCGTTCCCTGAACAAAAATCTTGTGTTCGTAGAGGGCGATCAGGCTCCCAAGGGTTTGGGGCGTCAATCGCTGATAAAGGAAAGAGTTTGAGGGTCGATTGCCGGCGAAGGTTTTGGCCGCGGCGAGATCATCGAGGGCTTCTCCTTGCAGCGTTGTTCCCTGGGCAATTAATTCAGCTTTGGCTTCTGCGGTGGTCTTCCCGAGCATCAAGGCTTCCGTTTGAGCGATGAAGTTCGAGATCAGGAGATCGTGATGCTCGGTGCGTTGGTTGTGACTCTCAACCGCGGCGAGGAAATCTGATGGGACTAGGGCGCTGCCCTGATGCATCAGCTGATAGAAGGCATGCTGACCATTGGTCCCTGGCTGACCGAAGATAATAGGTCCGGTGCTGTAGGAGACTGGATCGCCATCAAGATCAACGGTTTTACCATTACTCTCCATGTCGCCCTGCTGGAGGTAGGAGGATAAGAACTCAAGGTATTGGTCGTAGGGAAGAATCGCGTAGGCGTCTGCCCTGAAAAAGTTGTCGTACCAGATGCCAAGGAGCCCCATCAGAACCGGAATGTTTTCTTCAAGCGGGGCGGTTCTAAAGTGCTGATCGACCCGATGCGCGCCTTCCAACATCGATTCGAAGGCGTCCATGCCAATCCCTAAAGCAATTGGGAGGCCAATAGATGACCAGATGGAATAGCGACCACCGACCCAATCCCAGAATTCAAAGACATTCTGCTGGTCAATGCCGAAGGCAGAAACCTTTTCGATATTGGTCGAAATGGCGACAAAATGCTTGGCAATAGCGGCGGGATCTTTGAGTTTATCCAACAACCAATCCTTTGCAGAATGGGCGTTGGTCATGGTTTCAAGGGTTGTAAATGTTTTCGAGGCCACACAGAAAAGGGTGGTCTCAGGGTCAAGAGGCCTTAGGGTCTCAACCAGATCCGCCTCATCGACATTGGAAATGAAATGAACCCTTAGGGTGGGGTCGGTGTAAGGCGTTAGGGCCTTAACGACCATCCTCGGGCCTAGATCAGAACCACCGATCCCGATATTAACGACATCGGTCACTTTTTTTCCGGTAAAACCAGTCCACTCCCCCGAACGCACTTTCTGGGTAAAAATCCGCATGCTATCAAGGACCCGGTTCACATCGGGCATCACATCCTGACCATCCAAGAAGACGGGATGGTTGGAGCGATTTCTGAGCGCGGTGTGGAGGACGGCTCGGTTTTCGGTCAGATTGATGCGTTTCCCTAGAAACATGTCCTCGCGTTTCTCTTCAAGATGAGAGGCTTTAGCAAGCTCTAAAAGGAGAGCCAGTGTTTCATCAGTAATGCGGTTTTTGGAGTAGTCAAAAAGGATGTCGTCCAGCGTGATCGAGTAACGCTCAAATCGGCCTGGATCCGCCTTGAAGAGATCTCGCATATGGACATGGGTCATGTGCGAATGATGTTTGACTAGGGACTTCCAGACGGGCAGCTGATTCGGCTGATTCATGGTCAAGGTCTCGGTGATGAAGTGGGTTTTGGTGACGACTTGTCAGTGGGTCGACATAAAAAAAGGAACGCCATCGGTTCCTTTTTTTATTGGGTGTATTAATCTTTATTGAGCCACTTTTTACCGTCCCCGCTCAATAGTTGATCGGATGCGGCCGGTCCAAAAGATCCGGAGGCATAATTTGGAAAGTCTCGGGCTTTTAGCGCATTCCAAACATCCAAGATAGGCTGAATCAAGTTCCAGCTGGTTTCAACCATGTCCGCTCGCTGGAACAAGGTAGCGTCTCCCACCATACAGTCCAGCATCAGGCGTTCGTAGCCGGTGTCAGGCGTCGCTCCAAAGGCATCAACATAGTTGAAGTCCATCTGGACCGACCCCAGGTTCATGATGGGCCCTGGCTTTTTAGCCCCAAACTGCATAGAGATCCCTTCATCCGGCTGGATGTGGATGACCAGTCGGTTTTCCTGAAGATGATCGATCGCTGTGTTCTTGAAAAGGACAAAAGGCGCCTTCCTGAAATTGATCACGATCTCTGTTTTGCGAGCGGCTAATCGCTTTCCGGTTCGAAGGTAAAAAGGCACATCCGCCCAACGCCAGTTGTCCATCATCAGCTTCATGGCAACGAAGGTTTCAGTGCTTGAATCGGGGTCGATCTTTTCTTCATCACGATAGGCGATACAGTTTTCTCCGTTGATCTCGCCAGCGCCATATTGGCCTCTGACGACCCGGGCTAGGACCTCTTCCGGGGTCAGGACCTGAATAGCGCGCAAGGCCTTGGTCTGCTCATCACGAACCGCATCCGCTTCAAAAGAGACCGGCGGCTCCATGGTTGTGAGCGATAGCAGCTGAAAGAGGTGGTTCGGAACCATGTCCCTCAAAGCACCGGAGGTTTCATAGTAAGGACCACGCTGGCCCACACCCACGGTCTCGGAGGCGGTAATCTGCACATTATCGATATAGCGCCGATTCCATATAGGTTCAAAGATACTGTTGGCAAAACGGAGCACCATCAGGTTCTGGACGGTTTCCTTGCCCAGGTAGTGATCAATTCTGAAGATTTGTTTTTCTTTCAGGACCTTTTTCACTTCGATATTGAGTTCCATCGCAGAAGCCAAATCGCGACCGAAAGGCTTTTCGATGATGACCCGGCGCCAGCTGTCACTGTCCTCTTTCGTCATGCCGGCAGCGCCGAGTTTTTGGATGATGGATCCAAAGTAACTAGGGGCTGTTGCCAGATAGTAGAAATGGTTGTTGCTGATCCTCTGTTCGGTCTTGATCGATTGGCAATGAGCATCGAGTCGCCCGTAGAGCGTGTCATCACCAAAATCGCCATCGACGTAGGTGATGCGGCTGCCGAACCAGTTAAGAAGCTCAAGATCTACCTGGTCTTTGGCGTACTCCCGGATGGCGTCCAGCATCTTTTCGTTAAAGGCGCCTTGGTCCATAGACTTTGAACCAATGCCGACAATCGCAAAGTTTGGTGATAGCAATCCGGCTTTGGCTAAATTGTAGAGCGCAGGGATGAGCTTACGTCTCGTTAGATCGCCGGTGGCACCAAAGATCACCATCATGCAGGAATCGGATGCTCGATTAGTAACGCTTGGGTTTTTTGACTCTCTCGAACTCATGTTGACTCCTGGTCAAGGCGTTAGGTAGAGCGACAGAGGATCTCCATCACCATGCTAGTGGACTACTATTCCCTATCTTTCTTACTCTGGCAACCCTAAGAAAAACAGGGAAGTTCGCGTCTTTTCTCTTTGAACGGTCTTCTCGTTAGAAGGCAAGCTTCGGACGTCAATTAAGGGGTGGATGTTAAAGGCGATATATGACAATCCGGTGGCGCGACTATCGACCCAAGGGCTTAATGGGATAACCGTGTTGATGAAGAAAGAGTCGACCTATGAGACGAGAGGCCAGCGGTAGGTTGGCGACCTTGAAGCTATTGAAGCCTCGCCAAATCCGCCGCCAGGACGCCTGCATGGCCTCGGGTCCCTCGAGCGCCTGAAGTGTTTCGAGATAGCTTTGGATGGCGCTTAGCGCCCGGGCCGAATGACCGGATGAGAGATTGTCAATGCTGAGATGCAAGGACACAATGGCCGGATTAATCTCATGATGACGAAGGATGTCGATGGTGCGGAGGTAATGTGTCCCGAGGCCACTGGTTTCGATGGCAAGATTAAGGCCTAGGCATTCCGCGGGATAAATCGATTGAAGGGCGCCCATCGAGAGAAGGGTGCATGGGAAATCGAACGCGGCGTTCAATAGTCGCCGATCCTTTTGGAAGACTTCCGTCCTAAAATCCGCCAGTTCGATCCCTTCGCTACGCAGCAGATCTCGATAGACGTTGGGGTGATTCCATTCCGGTTGGCCCTCGCCTAATTCATCGAAGTGAATACGGATCAGATCGCGATCCCAGGGCTTGAGTCCCTCGGAGGGTTTCTGAAGCCCCCATAGCCAGGCGCCATCGACCAGAATGGCAGGCGCCAGCTGCAAGAGGGCCCAGCGACAAAAGGTTTTATCGACGGTGATGGGTTTTGGGGGGGCTTGATGGCGCTCGACCGCCTCTCGGTGTTGTCCTCGTAGCCATTGATCCAAGGCATCCGGGTGGTAGGGTGTCGGTTTCGGCAGGAGTCCGATGCGGGTCCAGCGATCGGTTCGGGTCAGAATTCGTCTTAACCAGAAAACCGCGGCATCGGGGGCTTCAAGGGGCGATTCGGTTTGAAGTAGCGCGCCATACAGGGCCCGCGCGCTTGGGTGGCCTTCTCTGTTGGGCGGGGTGCTTGCTGCTTCAGGCCGGATCTTAGGAGGTCCAAGCCGAAATCCCAGAGGATCCTTTGATACGGGAGCTTCAGGGTTTTCGATCCAGGATGCGGTGATGTGGCGCTCCCTCTCGTTGAAGACCCCATACATGGGGCCGCCGAAGTCCATTGCGTGAAGTAATCGGTGGGCCATCGGGCAACGCCTTTGGTTCTGATCAGTGGTCTCAAGGGCCCTGACGAGTGTTTCAGCGGCGGTAGGCCCTTTCCTAAACCAGTCATCAATGGACTGCCCTTCGAGAAAGACTCGTCCGTGGTAGCCCAAGGCTTCTGGCATCTTGCCTTGGATGATTCTAATCATCGCGTTTCGGGCGGATTCAATCGCACCTTCGTCCGCTGAATGAGGGGATCCTGATAGGGCGTTGAAGGAGGATCTGTAGAGGGCCTCTCCGATCGAGACTCTTTGCTCCTCTTGGTCATTGAAAGCCGCCTCTTTAACCGCTTGTTCGGCCAAGACCTGATGATGGCTTCGGCGCTCAAGGTAAATCTCATCTTCAAATTCCGCGGGCGGTCTTTTGAGGTGCGCGAGTGTGAATCCCAGAATTTCTGGAAAGTAGCGGATCGGTGAATGCTGAAAAACGAGGATGGTCAGGGCCATCGCAGATCCTTGAGTACTCAAGTCCTGAATGAAAAGAGAGGGATATTCAAGCCCGTGAACAGGGTCTCCTTGATGATCGAGATAGGCTCTAAAGCTGTCCCCTGTGGACCTTTTGGAACTCAGGAGGCTAAGGCTATCCATGAAAATGGGGTGGAGCCGGCAGTGGGAAGCTAAATGTCCCATGGCTGGGGAGAAAAGGCCTGCCAGCCAGAGTCCATCCAGCAGAAAGAGGGGAGCCAGCCTTGCGCTCTTAGGACCTGAAAGTCTATTCAGCGGGGGAGGTGGCGGTGATTGACCGATCTTCAGGATCTGGCTTTCAAGCCACTGCCTGGCCTCCTGGAGGGCTTTGAG
>RFVA01000078.1 GCA_009922685.1 Gammaproteobacteria bacterium
CTAACAGGCGAGGTCTCGGCATGACAACGATAGTCTCTTCATCCAATGTTCGATCTGCCCGTTTGGGGCTTCGTGCCTCTCGCGAACAAGAAGTCGTACTGCGTCGTGCTGCCAAGGTGGCCCTCAAGTCGTTGACTGATTTCATTCTAGACAGCGCCTGCTTGGCCGCCGAGCAGACGTTACTCGACCAGCGTTATTTATGGTTTCTACCAGCCAGTACCAAGCTTTGATGGACTTGCTGGAACAGCCAGAGCAGCCCAACGAGGGACTCAGAGATCTTTTCTCCCGCGTAAGCCCTTGGGAAAAGGCATGAATCTTCGGAGGCCTCACGCTTTGGGGCCTCATCACCTGGTGGAAGGCTTTGATTGCGGCAAGACGGCCCTGAACGATTGGTTATTGCGCCATGCGCGGAAAGCCCAAAACAGTGGATCGGCCAAGACGTTTGTGGTGACTGATGGTGATCGAGTGACGGGCTATTTTAGTCTGACCATCGGTCAGATCGATATTCTGGAGGCCGCTGAGCACATCCGCCAAGAGATAGGGTATTACCCAGTGCCTGTAGTGATCTTGGCGCGGCTGGCGGTATCGACGCTTTATCAAGGGCGTGTTATTGGGTTGGGTCTTCTAAAAGATGCTATCCGCCGCACGATGATGATGGCCGAACATGCGGGCATTAGGGCGATGTCGACCCATCCCATCGACGAGGCGGCAAGGTTTATACCCGCTTTGTCTCCTCGCCGCTCGTGACCAGCAATGACTGCTGCTTCTTTAAAGATGCACGAAAATGGGTTTGATGAGGCATAGGATTTGACTGTTGTCTAAGCTGAAAATAGCTCAGCTGATCAATCGGCCTCAATACCCCACCTTGACCACGTCAGGCAGGACCCGTTGGAGATCGCTATGTTGTCTTTATGGTCTTACGGCAGCTGATGGATAGCTCATCCGCACCCGCAAACTTCTTGTCTTTCGACCCGTAAGTCTAGTATATTGATACGTACATTGTACGGAATATATGAGGGGTTGATTTTTATGCCGACCGCAACGACTGCTCAGGAACGAATTGATCTTAGAACCACGCTAGAAGTCAAAGAACTGATCGCGAGGGCTGCCTCCACTGCGGGTATGTCAGTCAGCGCCTTCCTTATCAGTACGGCCCAAGAGCGTGCCAAACAGATTCTGAATGAATCAGAATTGATGACGCTCTCCGCCCTCGATTGGGATGCCTTTTTCAAGGCATTAGACCACGCCGACAGGCCCCGTCCAAAGCTTGCTGAGGCACTTCGAAGTCACCAATACTGGATCGAAGGGAAAACCCCCGAATGATCCGTCCTCTCCCGGATACCATTGAGGTATTGGACAAACACCACGATCGACGATCTTTTTCATGCGGAAATCCAGAGCTTGATGATTATCTCAAGCGTTTGGCTCGTCAGCACAGCCAGAACCGAGTGAGCCGGACGTATGTGGCGGTCAGGAACAGGAGCATTCTGGGATACTACAGTCTTGCGATGTCAGCCATCCTTAAAGAACATCTGCCGGAAAGGCATCGTTTAAAGTTTCCCAACTATCCGCTCCCCGTTGCCCGTCTGGCTCGGCTTGCTGTTGATCAAAAGTTCCACAAGCAGGGATTAGGGACGCTGCTTCTCGCTGATGCGCTTTTACGCTGTCTACAACTTTCTGAGGACATCGGGATGATTGGGGTAGTTGTTGACGCAAAAAACGAGGAAGCTAAAAAGTGGTACGAGCGTTTCGAGTTTGAACACTTTCCGGATTCTCCTCTCGCGCTCTGGATTCCTTTGTCTGCTCTTCAAGCGATCAGGCCCGTCGATTAGGGATTGTCATGCTGGTCCGTATCCATGGGGCTCAATTAGGGTAGCCGACTATCTAGAAAACGGACAGAAGCAGTGCAGGGAGCACTCGCGGGAGGAACTGGATGAGCGAGTGATACTCGATGGCGACCAGGAACTGACCGACGCCTTCATCAACAGTATGGACAAGCGGGGCGAACGCTATCTTCATATCACTCTGGCGTTCAAGGAAGATGAGGTTTCGCCTGAAACCCTCCATGCCTCACCCAGGACTTCAAACGTCTCGCCATGACGGCCTTTGAGGCCGATGAATTCAACTTCTACTCTGAAGCTCATCTGCCCAAGATCAAGAGTGCCTCGCCCGCCCGATGAGCTAACTGCCGCCATTCGATGACGTCTTTCGGGGAGTGCTGCGCCCCGTTCGCGATGCCGACTTGCCGAAGGCGGAGGGGTGATCGGCGGCCTTCTTGCCAAAGGAGCGTCCATGCCTTCGCCCTGAGAAGGGGCGTTAGCGGGCCCCCTCTAATTTAGAGTGATTTAGGGGGGATGACCGGGCTAGATGAGAATGAGTCTGTTTTGTAAAAGCGCTCTTTTTTATGATTTGGAATCTTCGGGTTCAAGGAATCAAAAAATACGCGGCTGTGACTTGGATAGTCATGAATGTCGAATTGTGTAGTTGGCTGTTGAAAAGCGCGTCATTCTGGCGGGATGACGCGTAGATACATTAAAGTGCAAACGCTATGCGCGGTGTACTTATGATGCAATAATGCACCAAACTAACATTGCTTTCACAGGTAGGCGTCATGGCAAGACAAAGCATTTCATTCACAGCCCCCAATGATCGGTGGCTGAATTCATTGGTAGAGAGCGAGGAGTACAGTAGCAAGAGCGAGATTGTAAACGACCTGATTCGCAGAGCGAGAGCCCAACAAAGTGAGCTTGAACTCATCCGGTCTCGACTGATCAAGGCTGAAAATAGCGGGTTTATCACGCAGTCTTCCGAGGAACTGAGATCTGAATTCAAGGATGAGTTACGGCGAGATGGGACGCTTTAAGCTCACCGAGGATGCCAAGGAAGACCTCAGACGCATCTATCGATACGGCGTATTGACCTTCGGCGAAGCTCAAGCCGATAGATATGACGACGCCCTATTCGAACGATTTGCACAAATCGCCCATGAGCCCTACCTAGATCAATCGGTCGATTCAATTCGAGAAGTCTACCGACGCAGCGTTTGTGGTGTTGACAATATCTTTTATCGTTTAAGTGAAGAGGGAATGGTCGAGATTATCGCCATTCTAAGTAGGCAGGATTATCCTGAAAGCTTCTAACAAACATTGCGCTGCCGCGAGTGAGATGATGCGCTGGCTGAGGCCCAGTTTTTCCGACGCATAATGACTTGAAAAATAATCCATCAACCGTGGGACTATCGCCGCCTCCGGGGCAATGTGGCGGCCCACCGTCACTTCACGCGTTCTGATCTCACCAGGTACAAAACGTGAACCATCCTCAAGCGTGAGCATTTCATCATGCTGGTGCCTTGATAAATTTCACGGTGGAGATACAAGAGGAAATCGCTAATGACGGGATCATGGAGCCGCTCCATCCTATTCAGTGAATCGATGGTTGCCTGAATGCGCATGTGGACTCTGGCCTCTAGCCGCTAGGGCATAGGATTGCCGATGTTGTTGGATGGGGGGAAACACAGGATCTGGTATTTGATTCAATGAATGAACCCCAGATGTTCCTTCAAGCATGCCATAGAGCCCGAAACTTTGCTGGTATCCTATGCCGATCGCCTTATCATGGCTATCCTTCTGATCTGAAAGATAGTTTTATGAGCGCCGACGCGGGCCCCTCAGGGGCTGAACGAATTTTGCGTTGGAATGGCGCGGTACCTTAGTTGCCGGCTAGATCCCATCAGCGGCTTGTCCTCCAAGGGAAGTCCCATGGCAGAATCACCTCTACTTTTGGTCTACCCCAAAAATGGAGGGATTACCGATGAAACACTGGTCTGATCTTCGTCGTTGATGTGGTGCAGTATGTTCGCGCCAAGAATATAGGCATAGAGGCTGGCGGGCCTAAAATCAAACGCAACCCCTTTGTAATCCAGATGGTCATCAGACACCGTGCGGCTGGTGACCAAAATGGGTTGCCGAACATGAGGGTTACGACTTACGAACTCAACGCAGTGATCAAGTTCTCCTCTTGATATGTGAGGTCGGTCAGACCACTTGACCTCGACTGCCCACAATGGCTGTTGCGTTACACCATGTAGATGCACGATGTCTACCTCCCCAGTATTCCACCGTGCGTAATAGAGCTCGATTTGCTGATGATGTTGCCATTGGCTAAAAATGGCCGTTTCTGTAAGAGCCCCCATGGCTGATGATTCGGAATCAACTTGCCCAAATAGGGCAGCGCGCATGGATGGATTTGTCAGGTAGACCTTGAAGCAGACAGCGCGTTTAAATTTCTTTGCGTTCTGATCGATTCGTTCTACACGCTTTATAAGAAACGCTGCTTCGAGGTATTCTAAATAACGCTTGATAGTATTTTTGGCGACTCCAGAGGAGTGAGAAAGCTTTTCAAGACTCACTTCATTCCCAGTGTTGTAGGCAAGTGTTGTGAAAAGCCTATTTAACTCCTGAATATCGCTAATCCCATACAGGCTGGGGAGATCTCTTAAGAGGACTTTATCAATAATGTCGCTTTTTATGTACTGACTTTGGTTCCTTCTAATCGCGTCAGAAAATACCGCTTCGGGGTACCCGCCATAGTTTAAATAGTTAATGAACTCGTCATTCAGAGCCATCATATCATTGGCGGAGTACCTGTAAAGAGTATTGCTAGATAACTTAGTGTCTGTTAAGGACACGAGCTCCTTTTCTCTGCCGATAAAGCTCAGATATTCGGCGAAGGTTAGTGGTTGGAGTATGTAGTCGCTGAAACGACCTGCGCCAGACTCACTGCTTTTTAGACGCAGCGCCGCTGCAGCCGATCCTGTAGCAATAAACCTATAGTGAGGGAATGAATCAACCAATGACTTAAGATGTACCTCCCAATTCTTGAGGTACTGAATTTCATCAAAGAAGACATATAAGCCACTGTCCCTATGGTGTTGGAATATCTCTTGGAAATAGATGATAAGACGTTCCAATGAAAGCCCTGTATAAATTGGAGTTTCAAGAGAGAGGTACATGATTTTTGGTGACTCTACACCAGCATCCAGAAGTGCCTTGATGGCGTGGTACACCATGACCGTTTTGCCAACACGCCGAGGTCCCATCAGCACGATGGCTCTCCGTACGGACTTATCTTCTATGGCTTTAAAGAATGAGTAAAACGTTGACCGCCGAGGCTTGTCATCGTACTGAACCATGTTGGTAGCGCTTGAGTTCCACCAGGGATTATCGAACTTAAGGCGGGCCAAGATATCGGCGGGTGCAATTTCGAGCATGTTGAAGAACTCGATGGGTAGGAAGTCTGTCAGTTTACGCGCCCAAAAATATAAGATCAATCATCTGATCTTATATTATGTGATGCCGCCAAGCCCAGGGCTACCGGGCGTTGGCATGCGCCGTGATGCTTCCAAGAACGGTCTAAATGACGTTAGTCAGTGCTTTTGTCATTGATGATAAGGCGTTAGCGGCCTGTTCTCCAAGGGAAGTTCCATGGCAGCTTAGCCTCTACTTTTGGTCTGCCCAAAAAATGGGGGGATGACCTGTTCGCCAGCTAATAGTTTTTCATTCTCAATTTACCCAACGCCCAAGACTCAAAGATTAAAGAGCGAAAGCAAGTCGTCTATGGTTGATTCTTGGGCGCGTACAGCCCGCAAAGAGGGCAAACTGAAATAGGTTGCGTAGCTTTCAGGCTTCCCTGGGGCATTTCCAACATAGTGGGCCAGTTGAGCCTTGAGTGGGTCAGATGTCGCCGGGCGTTTTCCAAGGCATCGGAGTAGCAAAGCTTCAAGGCAAGGAGAGGAAAGCAATACCTGAATTTTCGCCCGTTTTGCCCTTTCGGCGGTCTCGGGTGTCCAGTCTGTATCCGCGTCGAATAAAGCGGCCACATGATCGTAACCAAAATTCATAGAAAGCCTTTCCGCATAGTTAATGACGTTTAGAGCACCCTTGCCATGAGCGTTTTTGATCGTGATCTTCACTCCGTTCCCACACGCTCCAGGGAGGCGTTTCACGTGATTGAGGAATGCTTCATCGTGATAGCCCTCCCCGACGATGAGCAACGTTTTTAGTGCCTTCCATTCTTTTTTTGCCATTCCCATTCTGTCCTTTATCAGAAATTAGGAATGGCGCCATAGGCGCCAGCCATGTATTTGGCATAGTAATTATCGTCGTTCCGAATGCCTTCCACTTCATCGAGGCGGCAAGCAGCGCTCTCGCAATCCTCACTCTTTTCCACCAGTGTGACCTGAGACTTGTGAATCAGATTCAGCACCTCGACAGCATGGCATGTGAATATGAGCTGAGCGTCATGAGGATTCGTCGCGGGGTTACCAAACAAATCGAGGATTGGCTCCAGCATATGCGGGTGGAGGTCGTTCTCGAATTCATCAATGACCGCCAAGCCTCCGATTTCAAGCGTTTGAAGGAGGTGCGACAACAGAACAAACGCAGCTTGAGTTCCACTTGATTCCACGGCAAAGGGCAAAAGGATCTCACTCTGAGCGCTCTTGTGTCGACCAAATGGATACCACACGGTTTTAGACGGCTCCTCTGGGCTTGCTGCCGGAATCTCTCGAATGTCGACATCGCTAAGGCCAAGATCCCACGAAGCAAGCAAAGCGGACATCTTTGTATTGTGCTCAGGCTGAGCCGCAAAGTATTTGGCTGCTGTAAGAAGAGCCGCTTCATCAAGTAATCGTCTACCCATGAATTGCACGTTGCTATTGACGTAATTGGCAGCGATTCGAGAAGCCAAAGGCACGCCATATTGAGCCGCCGTTGAGATGAGTGAAGCATTTTCCCTAACCTTTTTAGCCTCCCGCGGGGGCATGCCAAATTCTTGCTGCTTGACCCTGAAGGCCTTCGATTTGTCATCCCACTCGCGAACAAACACGTAGTTGAATCGGTCTCGTCGCACATAGAGTGCTTCATGCAATACGCGTTTTTGGGTGCACCGCAACTCATAACGCCAGAGTTTTCCATCGAAATCCAGGAACACTTCGAATTCGCTGGGTTGATCGGGCGAAGAAAAGTGGGGTGCCAGAGGAATCAGTGCATCAGGTTGACTTTGGAATGAGTTCGCCATGAACCAATTCAGGAACGGCAGGGGCTTCAGTAGGGCGGTTTTTCCACTGCCATTTGGGCCGATGATAGCCATAAGCTTGGAAAGCTGTTGACCTGAAGCTGCGACGGCCATCCAGTCAGTCATCGAGGTTTTTTGATTCAGACGAAGGTCTACAGTGGTCTTTTCTCGGAACGACTGGAAGTTAGAGAAGGAGTAGCTATGAAGCATGAGATGGAATAAATAATTTGAGTAATAAACATATTTTTGTTGATCTTGTCGATTAAGTCAAAATTATTATCCGCTTTACTGTCTGAACTTGCTCATCGCGCCTCAAAATACCAAGCCTCCTCATAGGGTCTTCTCTTGGTGCTGGGTAACATACGCATGCCTCATAGAGGACTATGGCTATGACGAGGTCATTCGATCAATATCCCCGCCGAGCTCTTGATCTTGTGCGCCCAAATTTTCAAGGGTCGTTAGCCGCTTGAGAGCCCATCCCCACTGGGTCATCAGCCGGACAGGGATATTTAATGGGCGTTAGCGGGCGTATCCCCCACACCTTTAGTTTGATTTAGAGAGGATGGCCGGGCTAGATGAGAATCAGTCCGTTTTGTGGGATGAGGGGTTTTTGTCCTTTTTAGGATGGCGTGACATCGATGGGGCTATTTTTTTGGCGCCATTCGATTTGTTTTCGAAGCTCTGAGAGGGTTCGGTAGAAGCCTCTTGAAAGATCGTCTTGGGCCCTTTTAACGCCTTCTTGTTGCATGAAGTTTAAGAGCCTGAGGTCTTTGATCTTTTGGTTGGCTTCATCGATGTCGTCTTGGTGTTTGACTAGCCACACAATGGCTGCGGCCGCTTGGGCTATGCCGGAGGCCAATTGATTTAAGTGAGGACTCTTTGTATCACCAAAGAAGGCTTGGGCGATGGCTCTTCGCATCAATTCGGTTTTGACCAGAAGCCCTGATCGTTCCGCATAGGACAAGAGCCACTCGAATAGCATCGTGTCCATCTCCCGAATTTTAAACAAGGTCTCAACCGTTATTTCACTCGACAGAAGAGCCTCAAGACTCTTCTCAAAACGGCCTTCACTAACCGCCCTCAGGTGATCGGCCATTTTAGGGTTATTCCACATGAGATCAGCGGCATCAGGGAGGTTGAGGCCTACCTCTCGGAGCTCTGAAGGT
>RFVA01000079.1 GCA_009922685.1 Gammaproteobacteria bacterium
CCAATATTGATCCATTGAAGATCCAAAAGCCATGCAGCAAGGCTCTTTTCAATCCTCTCAAGAATCCACCTTAAGGGTTCTGCATCCGGTTGATCATAGTGACTATGACAATGAAGACCCGAGATCCCATGGATGAACTTAGGGTTCATGTTGATGGCTGCTTGAAGGTCCTCAAGGGGAACTCCAAGCTTTGAATGGGGCCGACAAGGATCGTAGCGGGGATCCGGAATGGAGGAGAGACCTGGATTAATCCGAAGGCCCGTCTTGCCGCTCTCTAAAGCCCCAGATTCCTCCCATCGTTGAAGCTGCTCTAAGCTGTTGTAACTGATGGTGACATTGAGGGACTTTAATGCCTCTAAATCCTGAAGCCTAAGGCCAGGGGACGTCAGGTGAAGTGGATGATCTTGAAGACCTAGCTCGATGAGCACGTCTCTTGCCAGTCGGGCCTCAAACAGGGAGCTCACCGAAAACCCACGAACCTTAGGCCCTATCCACCGAAGAAGTGCCGCATGAGGCTGCGCCTTGATGGAATAAAGAACCTTGACGCCTGAAATCCTATGAACTTCCCCAAAGAGATCGAGGCGCTCCTTGAGGCGCCTGAGATCATAGATAAAAACCGGGGTCTCCATGGTCTTGGATGATGAGGGGCTTAAAGGCATCGGTCGATTTAATGCGCGCTTTCGTCCCGCCTCATCAAGCGCTTCTGGGCTTCTGTCCTTTTTAGAGAATCCTTCGAGGTGCCGAGATTCAACCACCCGGCACTCACCGCGGCCCCGTCCAAATCCGAATCAATTCATTCGCTGCCATCGCATAAAGTGGGCTGTGGTTATAGCGCATGATGACCGTGAAATTGTGGAAGGTGATCCAGTATTCAGGGCCGTCTTCCCCCTGAAGCTCTAAAAGCCCCGCCTTTAGAGCCCCTGAGACGGGCTCCCTAGGCATTACACCCAAGGCTTCAAGCTCTTTGAGGGTGTGGGTGGCCTTGGGGCTCTTAGTACTGACGATACCTTGAAAGGCACTCCCTTGAACCCTCGCGGGGACCGCAATCGGGGCCCCCGATTCCCAGCCATTTTTATCAAAGTAATTGGCTACACTGGCAATGGCATCTGAAGGGTTTTTCCAAATGTCGCGGCGCCCATCGCCATCCCCATCGGCTGCAAGCTTTCTAAAACTTGACGGCATAAACTGCGGCATACCCATAGCACCCGCGTAGGAGCCTAAGGGATTGAGGACGTCTTCACCTTCCTCTCTACAGAGAAGGAAAAATTGCTCGAGCTCACTTCTGAAAAAGGCCGCCCGTCTTGGGTAATCAAATGCTAAGGTCGACAGGGAATCGATCACCCGGTATTTCCCTGGCTTGACGCCATAGGCACTTTCGATCCCGATGATGGCCGTGATCATCTCCTTTGGAACGCCATATCGGCTTTTGGCCCGCCGAAGGGCTTCTGTGTTGTCGTCCATGAACCGTTGACCACCCCCGATTCTTTTCTCGGTCAAAAAAAGCTTTCGGTAGGCATACCAGGGTTTGGCCTCATAGGGTTTGGCCATGGCATCCAAGATCTTTGGAATGGTTCCCGCCTCATCAAAGGTTCTCACCAGGCTCTGGCGGTTGAACCCATGCTTTTCGACTAGATCATCGATGAAATCCTTCACCATGGGACGACCTGCTATCCCAGGATTTGGGGGCAAGAGAACCTCTGGCTCTTGCGTTGTTGCGGCCTCAGGTTTCGATTTGTCTTTCTCGGGGGCAACCGGCTCAATCGGGGTCGGCGGCTGTTGACTCGAACAACTCGCTAATAAAACGTACAGAAGAGAGGCCAGGAGTATGGAATGTGGAGACTTCATCGGCAGATGATTCATGGTGATAATGATGACAAAAGAATACCGTAATCAGCGAGAGATAAATTGATCCGCGGTGCTGCCTTCTAAATTCACCGCCCTGAGCGATCAGCATGGTGATCTCAACGTGCTGCTGAGAGGAATGTTGCCGAATAGTTTTTGAGTGCGCTAAAAAGATGCTTTAAGGATCTCAAGGGCTCCTATCCTGACCTGATCCGCCATCGCCGTAGGATGATTTCATTGGACGACAGAGCCGTCTATCGACTAATTTAGTCCGTATTATACGGCCAATCATTCCGAATTAAACGCCCACTTATTCCGAGATGTACGTTACCATTCGTGCATGATCACACCCCCCCCTTTACCCTCGCCGGATCGAACCGCGCATCGCTGAAGCGATGGTGGATACCCCCGTGGTTCTCCTGGCTGGCCCACGACAGGCCGGTAAAACCACTCTGGTACGGCAGTGGGCGGCAAACCGGCTGCGCTACTTGACCCTTGATGATGAGCTCACGCTTTTATCGGCGAGGGAGGACCCTGTTGGCATGATTCGAAGCCTCGACCGGGCGGTGATCGATGAAATACAGCGTGCCCCTCAGCTACTCCTTGCGATCAAGAAAAGCATTGACGAAGACCGCCGCCCAGGGCGTTTTTTGCTAACGGGGTCAGCCAATCTGATGACCTTGCCCACGGTGGCTGATTCCCTGGCTGGGCGGATGGAGACCTTGTTACTTTTGCCCTTGTCTCAAAGCGAAATCGAAGGGCAAAGCGCGAACTGGATCGACAGCGCCTTTTTGGGCCGGATCCTTAAACCCATGGCACCTTCTCATGGGGCTGACTTGGTCGACAGAGTCTTGCGTGGTGGCTACCCAGAGGCTATCAATCGAGCCACAGGCCGGCGCCGGATGGCATGGGCTCGGCAATACATCGACGCTATAGTCCAGCGCGATGTTCGCGAGGTGTCTGGTATTGAAAAGCTCGATCACTTGCCGCGCTTTTTGCGCGCGTTGGCTCAAACTGCAGGGCACCTGTGTAACTACACCCAGCTAGGTGGCCAAGTGGCGCTGGATGGGAAAACTTCCTCACGCTATATCACCGTCTTAGAGCAGATGTACTTGATGAAGCGCGTTGACGTTTGGGCACGCAACCGCCTCAATCGGATTCTCAAGACACCCAAATTGCAATTTATCGATTCGGGGTTGCTGGCATCACTACTTGAATTGACGTCCGATGAAGTTCTCAAGACCCGAAATCGATTGGGGATGGTCCTTGAAACGTTTGTATATGCCGAACTTCTCAAACACACCACGACAGCGGATAACCCCTACCGCCTCATGTATTACCGCGATATGGACCAGTTTGAGGTAGACATCGTCATCGAAAATGCTTTGGGTGAAGTGGTCGGCGTGGAAGTCAAAGCCGCAGCAACCATCAAAGAGACTGATCTTCGGGGGCTTAAGAAGTTAGCCTCTCTCGCAGGTGATCACTTCAAAATGGGCGTTCTGCTGTATGACGGTGACGAGACCCTCCCACTCGGCGGCGGTCTCTGGGCAGCACCCATTGCTACTCTTTGGGGCTCGTAACCGTTGCTTATAATCACAGATAATCTCTGACTATGGAAAAGCGATTAGTAAAGATTGGCGAAGCGGCGGCGCTCCTTGGGGTGTCTTTAGACACCCTAGGGAAGTGGGAGAAGACAGGTGAACTCCTGCCCGACAGGAAACCCAAGGGTGGGACGCGCTTTTATGACGCCGCCAAGCTCTTGGCTTGAGGTGATGCTGACTTTCCAACGGTCTGCTATGCCAGAGTGTCAAGCCACGACCAGAAGTCCGAGCTGAAAATCAAAGGTCAGCCGCGTAGCGGCAAGACCTTGATGATGTTCATGCCCCCCAGAAGGGCAAGGACCTTGCGGCTCACCATCGGTGAGCTGCAAGGTTTCCCGAAAGCCCCGTAGAGTCATCTTTGAGTCACGTGAAGCGACCTTGTGGTCGCTACAAGGATCGAGCGGGGACGGCTGGGCGGCGAAGGCATGAACCGTTCTTCTCAATGCGGCCGTTCAGCCCTGGGAGCGCTTTAGACTTAGCATTTCGTAGAACTCACTGACCTTCATATGGCTAAGATTGATTTTCCAGGCATCCTGGATCGCCAGTAATTCTTTTCCCGAACCGTAGAACTCAATAGGAAGGCATTCAGGGCATCAACATGACTCGCTGACAAACGGGAGGCCCGCGTTGCTATGAGAGTTCGGAAGATCCATAGCCGCCGCTCTTTAATCGCTCGCCCATGTTCTAGCCACTTCTGCGCTTGAACAGCCAAAACAGGCCCACAAAGAGTCGCAAATACAATAGCGATGTCAGTTATTTTTACGGTCCAGCCCACGTCATTTACCCCCCCCTGCTCTATCGGGACTCAATCAGGATGAACGGACTTCGTTGAGCAAATCCGGGTGGCGATCCAACACCTTTAGTAATTTGACGAGGGCAAGGGGTGGCTTAGCCTTTCCGTTCTCGTAACGCGAGAAGGCATTGACGCCACCACCAAACAACTCGGCAGCCTGTCGCTGATCAAGATCGAGTTTTCGACGCACCTTAGCAATGTAGTCAGGATCAACAAAGGCAGAATTCACTTGTCGCTGAAACAAACCCACTAACTCGCTGTAACGATTCCCATGTTCACGATTCAGAACAACTTCGTCACAGGCAGGACAAAATTCCCCCGTGACCGATGGAATCAGACTCGTTTCACCCTTGTAGATGTAGGACAGATCACGGGTGTCGTGAATTAGCTCTGCCGCACCGCATACGGGACATTTCATTGTCATAGCTCCTTGAAGGAAACAATAAGAACATCGTCAATAACCGTCAGCTTCAGGTAAACCTCTCGTCCATCTAGCGTCTTGCCACGATAAACGTCCTGCCAGATTCGGTGGTCGGCATGTGTTGTCATGCTCTTGTGGAAGTGAGCGGAGGTCAGCGACATGACAACCGCGCACATCCCATCCAGATCGTCTATTCCTAGCTCTCGTGCCCCATTAAAAGCGCTGGCTGTAGCTCTTACATGGCCAGCTTCGACTAAGGATTTGACGACTGAGAGCTTGCAGTGAGGAATACCTTTTTCCATGACCTCAAGAATTAACCGTTTCGGTTATTTTGTCAATTAGGTTAATAGGCTATGCCGCTCTGGGCTTCAAAGGGTGTCCCTTTGGCCCGAGGATAGCTCATGACATGCGGAAGCCAAACTTTCCAAACTCCATAATAAGAATTGCAGATATTCGGCAGGATGCCGTTCACAAGCTCAGTCATCGCGAAGCGACTGAATTCAGCGCCATCGGAATTGAAGACCTGAACGTCAAGGGGATGTCCCGCAATGGGACTCTAGGACGCTCAGTCGGAGATGCGGGTATACGAATGTTCAGGACGCAAGTTGAATACAAAGCCGCGATGACTGGAGCTTTTTTATAGGTCCATCCACGATTCGCACACAGCACCAAGGTCTGCTCTGGCTGTGGCCAGATGCACGACATGCCGCTTGGCAAAGAGTGGTTGAGATTGCGGATTAGTCATTGACCGCCACTTGAACGCGGCTGTGATACTCAAAACTGCGGCAAGCTCACCGTGGGAGCCTGTGGCAATAATGTAAGTCCTCCGCCGCTTGCGGCTTAGGCAGTTCTCGTCGAAGCAGAAAGAAAAGCCTAGATTATCGAGATAATCATAGGCATTTCAGAGCGGTAGATAAGCGGCGAGATTCTTTTTAAAGATCGAGCATCAAGCTGATCCCTAAGTCCTGATCCGGAGCTTCTTGAACAAGCTATTCAAACTGACGGTTCTGATGCACCTGAATCGACATCAAAATACCGAAACCCGCAAGGAGCGTCACCGTGGCGGTCCCGCCATAGCTGACTAAGGGCAACGGTACCCCCACCACCGGCAAAATGCCAATGACCATACCCATATTAACGAAAACATAGACAAAGAAGGTCAGCGTCAGAGCGCCCGCGAGATAGCGGCTATAGCGATCCTTGGCCTGCACCACAATGTAAAGACACCGGGCAAGGATGATGGCGTAGGCCGCCAGCAGCCCCAGGCAGCCAATGAGTCCAAACTCCTCAGCAAGGACCGCAAAAATGAAGTCGGTCGAACTCTCCGGAAGAAATTCGAGATGGACCTGAGTGCCATGCAACCAGCCCTTGCCGCTGAAGCCACCCGACCCAATCGCGATCTTTGACTGAATGATGTGGTAACCGCGCCCCAAAGGATCCGCCTCGGGATTGAGTAACATCAAGATGCGATCCCGCTGATAACCATGAAGAAGCTGCCAAAAAAGAGGCAGTGAACCCGCCCCAAGAACAAAAAGGGCGGCCAAAATCTTAAAGGAAATCCCCGAAAGAAAAATGACCGCCGCCCCCGAGCTTCCCACCAAAATCGCCGTCCCAAGATCCGGTTGCTTCGCGATGAGAAGGACCGGCAGCAAAATCAAAAGCGCCGCGCCAAAAAGTCGCTTGAGGGCGGGAGGCGGGGTATATCGGGCCATGAACCAGGCAATCATCATCGGCGTCGAAAGCTTGGTCAGTTCCGAGGGCTGAAATCGAATGATCCCAAGATCGAGCCATCGCTGCGCGCCCATACTGATCTTGCCAAACAGAAGCACCAGGGCGAGCATCAAGGCCCCGACCAGATAGAGAATCGGGCTCATGTTGGCGAGCTGACGAGGATGAATCATGGCAACACCGACCATGACCAAGAGCGCCAGCATCAACCGAAGGCCCTGACGAAGAACGACATCCAGCGACTGCCCAGAGGCTGAATAGAGCACCACCATGGCGATCCCTGAGAGGAGTAAGAGCCCCCCAAGAAGGGGAAAATCGATGGGCAGCTGACTCAAAAACCGAAACCTTGGCTTTTTTTGCGCTTCAAGCGCTTCAAGGATCGGATCAATTTTCATGAGGAAGGCCGTGTAAATAGTGATCCATGACTTTGCGGGCCATCGGTGCAGCGACGGTGCCTCCGTGGCCTGCATTTTCTGCGATCACCGCCACCGCAATTTTGGGGTTGTCAGCCGGTGCAAACGCAATGAACCAGGCGTGATCTCGCATCGATTGGGTGAGCCGCATACTCTTGTAACTCTGATTTTGGGCCACCGTAAAGACCTGGGCGGTCCCTGTTTTTCCAGCGATGGAATAGTCAAGGCCCGCGGCTATGCGGTGGGCCGTTCCCTTCTGGATCACATCAACCATGGCCGTCACGACCGTCTCCCATTGCCCGGGATCTATCAATCTCCTTTCCGCATGGGGGGTTTTGGGAAAGGGTGGCTCAATATCGTAACCGGCCCGAATGCGGCTCACGAGGCGCGGCTCGACATCGAGACCTTGATGAGCGAGGATCGCGGTCGCTCGTGCCATCTGAATCGGGGTGGCTGTCACAAAACCCTGACCAATCCCCGCAATCACCGTATCCCCAGGACTCCAATCGCCGCGTTTGCGGCTCTTTTTCCACTCCTCAGAGGGGTATAAGCCTCCTTTTTCACCGGCAATATCAATCCCCGTTGGAACCCCAAGCCCAAAACGGCTCTGCATGAAGTCATGAAGGCGCCGAATCCCAAGGCGACTCGCCAGTTCGTAAAAATAAACGTCACACGACTGAACAATCGCACGATGCATGTCGGTCGCGCCATGGCCTGAGTGCGCCCAGTCTCGATACTTGTGCTTTGAGCCTGGGAGGCGGTAGTACCCAGGGCAGGCAATCCGGCCCAGAGGGGGAAGCCCCAAAAGCTCAAGGCCCGCTAAGGCCTCAAAGGGCTTGACCGTCGATCCCGGGGGATAGGCGCCGCGAGTCGCCCGATCGTAGAGAGGCCTTGCCTCATCAGCTTGAAGCGCTTCGTAGCTCTTCTTATCAATTCCCTGAATGAAGGGATTGGGGTCATAGCTTGGCTTGCTGGCCAAAGCCAAAACATCACCGGTTCGAGGGTCGATGGCCACCACCGCGCCCCGATAATCCCCAAGGGCATCCATGGCCACCTTTTGAAGACCGATATCAATCGAAAGATAAAGATTTGCGCCATCTAAAGCGGGCTTTTTGCCAAGCTCTCTCACCACTCGGCCTTTCACGTTGGCTTCATACTCCTGGTGGCCGGTCCTTCCATGAAGGACCGTCTCATAGCTCTTTTCAAGACCATTCTTTCCGGTAAAGAACGTCCCGAGATACTCCGAAGGATCGAGATGACTCAACTCTTTTTCGTTGATTCTCGCGATATAACCCACCACATGGGCGGTCAGGTCCCGGTAGGGGTAACGCCGCATCATCCGCGTTCTGATCTCGGCCCCATTGAGCCAGGGAAGCTTGACGGCCACCTTGGCGAGATCCTCTTCAGAGAGCTCAAGGCGAACGGGGACGCTCTCGAA
>RFVA01000080.1 GCA_009922685.1 Gammaproteobacteria bacterium
TCGGATGCTTTACGCGTTATCAAACTACGTAGGGCCTCTCAAAGGGGAGTGCAAAGTTATGCCCAAACTCAAGCCTGTAACGATCACTCCATCGAAAGACGAAGACACTCTCACGGGAATAGCTCAAATTGATTTCACTAGATCGTGTTTTGACTTGCATATTACAAGCTAAGTGATAAGCTTGCAAAGTGCAAGCCATGTTTTAAGACTTAGGAGATCATTCGATGGAAAGAGTTTTAGTGACAGGAATCACTGGCTATATAGGGCAGCACTGTGCTGCCGAATTACTCCGCCAAGGCTATGAAGTCATTGGAACGATTCGTTCGAGGTCCAAGGCTGAAGCCACTCGCATTGCAATTAGCCAAGTTGCCCCCACTGATAAATTGAGCGTTAGAGAGGCCGATCTGCTTTCAGATAGTGGGTGGATTGAAGCACTGAAAGGATGCACGTTTGTCCTGCATATTGCTTCGCCCTTCCTGCTGGCAGAGCCAAAGGACGAAAAAGAGCTGATCATTCCTGCAGTTGAAGGCACCAAGCGCGTTATTTCCGCTGCGCAAAAAGCTGGTATCAAAAGGCTTGTACTGACCTCATCCATTTTTGCAATCATCGCAGGTAAAGGTACAGGCAAATATGGGCCTAGTGACTGGTCAGATACTGATGCAAATATCGGTGCTTATGCAAAAAGTAAAACTTTGGCTGAACGCGTGGCTTGGGAGGCTGTCAAGACCAGCAATTTGGAACTGACCGTCATCAACCCAGGTGCCGTATTCGGCCCGTCCCTAGGGGCAAAAATCGACGGTCAAAGTGTGACCATGATGACCGATATGATCGCTGGCAAAGTCCCAATGATTCCTGACATTGCAATGGGCATGGTCGATGTTCGTGATCTAGCCAAACTTCACGTTTCGGCAATGACCGCAAGTGGAGCTGCGGGAAAACGATTTATTGCTTGCACAGCCGAACCTGTCGAGATGGCAACCTTGGCAAAAGTCCTTAGAGAGGCTGGGTACACCAAGGCACCCACGCTTAAAGCCCCAACCTTTCTCTTGAAGCTTATGAGCCTCGTTGATCGGGAGGCAAAGGGAATGATGCCGTTCATCGGAAAAAAAGCTGTGCTTGATAACAGCGCAGCACTAAACGTTTTGCACTGGAAGCCGACTCCGATGGCGAACTCGTTCAAGGAAATGGCAGAAGCCATATCTCGATAGATGGTCACTATTTCTAGCGTGACCATCCTCAATAGTTGACCTCGATAGTTACATTATATGGAAAACACAGGTGAAAACATTGATTGGCGCTCCATATGTCCAATTAGCTCTGCACTTGACGTACTGGGCGATAAATGGTCGCTACTAATCATTCGCGATTTAATTATCCATGGGCCGCGCACCTATTCACAATTGCTTGAGTCCCCTGAACGAATTTCAACAAATATTCTAGCGTCAAGGCTTGATCTTCTTTCGTGTTTGAAATTAATCGAACGAGTTAATCCAGATGCGTCGTCGCGTAATAATGCATATCGACTTACTGAAGGCGGGGCAGCTCTGCGTCCAGTGCTTGAGGCCCTTGGTAAGTGGGCTGGCACACACCTGTCCGAATTTCACGAAAACATAGTGACCTTATCGTAGGAGCACCAAACACCCTAATCGGAAAGCATCTGCCAAAGCTTGGCGCCTATTTTCCGTTTTCTGACACGCCTGCAATTAGAGCGGGCGCGTCTTGTACTTGATGAGAACCTGAAGCTACCAGCCCGATGGCTACCAAGCTGTCGTTAACGCTTGGCCTTTTAGCAGGACTCTCTGTGTCTGCCATGCTGCCTGCGTATGCTGACGAAACCTGCGCATCCCCCTACATGAAGAAGATCACGGGACAGGAAGACTTCGTCTATGTCTGGACGCTGGGTGTGGAGGGTTTGGGGGATGGTCAGGACAAGCTGGTCACGGTGGATGTCAATCCCAAATCCAAGCAATTCGGCAAGGTCATTCAGAGCCTTTCCGTCGGGGGCCGCAATGAAGCTCATCACTCTGACTTTACGGATGATCGGGCATTTCTCTGGGCCGGTGGACTCGATACCTCAAAGATCTTCGTCTTTGACGTCAAAACAGATCCCGAACAACAAGGATCACGGCGGTCGAACTGCACTCGTGGAATACACCAACGAGGGTGAATACATCGGCACGCATTGGATGCCGACCGACGCTGACCTTCGGGGTGCGATCAAGGCTGGGCAATTTGCCGATGGCTACAACTACGATGTTAGGGCCTTGCCACACAAAAATCTTCTGGTGACCTCCAGCTTCACCGGCTGGAATAACTACATGATGGACCTCGGCAAGCTCCTAGCGGATGCAGACGCCATGAAGCATTTTGGGAATACCGTAGTGACCTGGGATCTTCACACCAAGGCACCCAAGAAAGTTCTTGATGTCCCAGGAGCGCCCCTTGAAATTCGTTGTGCCTGGGAAAAATCACACAATTACTGCTTCACCACCACCGCCCTCACCTCCCAGATCTGGCTGATTCATGAGGACGACAAGGGCGAGTGGCAGGCTAAGTCTGTGGCCAACATTGGCGATCCGACCAAGGTTCCCTTGCCCGTGGATATCTCGATCTCCAATGATGATCAGCGTCTCTGGGTCAACACTTTCATGGATGGCAATACCCGCCTCTTTGACATCAGCAATCCCCAAAAACCGGTCCAGATCTACGAAAAGCATATCGGGGCACAGGTCAACATGGTTTCTTCCAGCTGGGACGGCAAACGCCTCTATTTCAGCTCCTCACTCCTCGCCAATTGGGACAAGAAAGGTGCAGATAATGAGCAGTATCTGAAGCTCTTCGCCTGGGATGGCAAGGAACTTAAGCAAACCTTTGCCATCGACTTTACGGCTGCAAAGTTGGGTCGCCCGCATCAAATGCGCTTTGGCGCGCATGCGCTCTACTCGAACGTGGCGGGGAAAGGGCATGGCGCTGCACTGGCCCAAAACCCCTAGGCAGGGACACAAAGGAGGCTCGCCTTTTCTGGCGGGCCTTCTGATCCTTGCCGCACTCGCAACCTCAGCATCCCCACCCGAAGCAAACCGAACATCCAGCGAACCGCTGGCTCCCGGATACCGGCCACTCGACTACCCAGTAGCGGATCCTGGAAGCTTCACACTCTCTGATCTAGGCCCTGCGGCCGATGCTTTGCTGCTGGAATCGACGGGATCCAAGATCAGCCTTAACGCGCTGATGCGGGACAAGGTCACCGTCATCAGCTTCATCTATGCCAGATCCAAGCCATGACACGCCGGAGGTCATGGCACGTTACGCCCGGCCCTTTACCAAAGAAAAACCGGACTGGCATTTTCTGACGGCCCCATCGGCAAAGTCAGTGAAGGATCTGCTGGCCGCGTATCAACAGTCGATCACTCCGGAAGTGAACGCCCAAGGAAAAGCCTCGGGATCCATCAGCCATGTGCTAAAGGTCATCCTGGTCGATGACCAGCTTCGCATCCGAAATATCTATAGTCCCTCCGTCCTTCACCCCGACCTTCTGGTGGCCGACATCAGGACATTGATTCTGGCGAATAGCGCTCAGCCGCGAAACCCTTCAGTCATTACGCCTAACCCTTCGCCCCCCAAACTTCGTGCTGGGGATGATAAATCGCAGTACGAGCGATCCGACTATCGAACCCAAAGCGCCGCTTTGACTCAACGCACAGGGGCCGCACAGGATTTGATTGGCCTGGGTCGTCAATCCTCGCTGGGGCTTCCGAGAGACCCTTATGAAGAGGAATCCCCTCTCACTCAGGCCAAAGTAGAACTGGGAAGAAAGCTGTTCTACGACCGTCGCCTCTCTTTGAATGGGACTTTTTCCTGCGCCATGTGCCATATCCCTGAACAAGGGTTCACCAGTCAGGAGCAGTCGACGGCCATTGGCATCGAAGGCCGCACGGTTCGGCGGAATGCACCGACCCTCTTGAATGCAGGTCGGCTCAGTCGCTTCTTTCACGATGGCAGAGAAGATCGCCTTGAAAATCAGGTCTGGGGTCCATTTTTGGCGTCCAATGAAATGGGCAACCCCGCTGTAGGACAGGTCATCGAAAAGATTCGAAAGGCGCCCGACTATCAGAATCTCTTTGAAAAAGCCTTTGGAAGACCCCCCTCAATGGACACTATTGGTGAAGCGCTAGCCCAATATGAAAGAACCTTGATCGCGGGGAATTCCCCCTTTGACCAGTGGTACTTCGGGGGCCAAAAGACAGCGCTAAGTGAAGACGCACAAAAGGGCTTCGCTCTTTTCAAGGGAAAGGCGCGCTGCAGCCAATGCCATTCATTGGAAAAAAACCAAACGCTCCTGACCGATCAGGCTTACCACAACACGGGAATCGGCTATCGGGACTCCATGGGGGTGGAAGAGTCAACGGCCCGGGTTCAGCTTGCGCCGGGTGTCTGGACCGAACTGGATCAGGCAACGATCGCCAGTGTCAGTGAAAAGAAACCCGCTGATCTCGGTCGCTATGAGATCACTCAAAATCCGGGGGATCGCTGGAAATATCGGACGCCTGGGCTTCGCAATGTCGCACTAACGGCCCCCTACATGCATAACGGCTCACTCAAGTCGCTAGAAGAGGTTATTGGTTTTTATATGCTTGGTGGCATTTCAAATCCAGGACTGGATTTTCTGATGCGGCCTATCAACCTGAGCCCCGCAGAGATAAAAGCCTTGCTGGCGTTTCTCAACAGTCTGACTGGGACAGGGATCGACCCTCTCGTTGAGGACGCTTGGAACGTGCCTATTGGGGACCCTCAGGCCTCGGCGTACTCAAAGACCCCTCATTAGTCGTGGATTTTGCTCCCACTCCGGCTGGACCTACTGGGTAATGACGATTTTGGTAATCACATAGAGACGATGATCACGCCCAACCAAAGAATCCGTATGTTGGCTAGAAAGGATTTAAGAAACCATTTCAGGGGTTTAAATGAGGAAGCCATAGCCCACCGAGGTCGACAACCCATTCCGAATTTCTAGCCGCTATTAATGGGGTTACGCTAATTCACCCCTACCTTTCAGATCGGACGATGGCATGTCCAATTAGCTCGCAGATTAACAGTCCAACCGATGACGTCTCCAATCTGATTTTGCCCTGAGTTGCCCTCCCCTTTTCATGGATGTCTAATCAGCGGTAGAAGAGAACCCGCTGAGTTTTGAAATTCGTGAGTGAGAAAGGACAGCTGTTACCCTTAGCGAAAAACGAACGTTCTGGGACGATACAGAACGTCCTCACCAAGTGAACATTTTTGGGGGCAACTTTGGGGGCAACATTTTTTGTGGCGTTTTTAACTTATTGATATTAAAGGGCGTTGAACGTCAGTTCGGTAGACGCCACCTCCACCATATAAGTCATTGATTTATAAGCGCTTTTTTATAAATCATCCGTTTAAAAGCGCCCCATAAAGACCTTTATGGGGTTCCGCTTTTCTCCACCGAACTGATTTTCTATGTCCAGGGATAGATCTCGTCTCTAATTTGAGATGCCTATCTCAACGCGTTGCTTGGACTCAATTGATGAGCCTAGCGCCTCTTTAAATTGCTTGCTGTGGCGATATTAATCATCGTGGAGCAGACCATGCAATTTGTGGACTATTCAGCCACTTCTGGGATCAAGATGGCCAAATTCAGATGAGTTGAGAAGTGCTTCAGCGTTGGGAAAGCTGCCAATCTGATAAGGGATTGAAACACCCGCGTTTTTAAATCATTGATAAATAATGGCATTGAATGTCAGTTTTGTAGGCGCCGCCTCCACAATATAAGCAGTTTCTTTATAAGGGTTTTTTATAAATCAACCGTTCGAAAGCACCCCATGAAGACCTTTATGGGGTTCCGTTCTTTTCAAGAAGGATTTCTATGGGCTTTTTATGGCTGCACCAGTCTGAACAGCCCACTCTTGCAACGGGACAATCTTCGGCTGATCTCTCCGCTCGGCAAGGCTAAGTTCATAATTAGCCTGAAGGTTGACCCAGAAACGTGCCGTACTAACACCTGCTCGCTCAAGCCTTACCGCCAAATCCGAACTGATGCCAGCATGTCCGTTAATGACGCGAGAAAGTGAGGTCCTCGACATGCCAAGCCGACGGGCCGCTTCACTCACCTCTATGCCGAGGGGAATCAATACGTCCTCGCGCAACAATTCACCAGGATGGGGGTGGTTATACATCATGATGGAGTCTCCTTAGTGATAGTCCTGATAGTCGACCAAGTCAGTGTCGACACCCACAAAGCGGAAGGTCAAGCGCCAGTTTCCGTTGACCCATATTGACCAATGCCCTTCCATATCGCCCTTAAGAGGATGGAGTTTGTACCCCGGATGGTTAAGTTCGGCAGGGCCTGCGGCAACATCCAGGGCTGCGAGAATGCGAGATAGCTTTGAGACGTGTGCGGCCTGTATGCCGCGGGTCGTCCCCAAGCGATAAAAGGCTTCAAGACCTTTATGGCGGAAGCTGATAATCATATCCTAATCGTATCGCGTGCCGCATCGCGCGTCAACCAGATGCATCCAATGCTAATCCATTCCCTCCCCTCCCCCGCTCGTCGGGAGCCAGGGAACGCTTCATCGCTTCCACGCTTTTGAACTCAGGGGCGATCGATCAGAGGAGGTGCGGCGTAAAACTTGGACTGATTTATACCGCGATCCCAAGACTCAATCGATACTCAACTGGACTGAGCGAGCCGAGTGAAATCTTGATCCGTTTTTCGTTATACCAGCGAATGTAGGAATCAACCGTCTGGATGAACTGTTCAATGGAAGTACCTTGCCAGTTACGAGGGTAGAACAGTTCTGTTTTTAAACGCCCGAAAAAGCCTTCGCAAGCCGCATTATCAGGTGAGCACCCCTTTCGTGACATCGACCTAATGAAGTTGGCGTTTTGCATACGCGTAAGCCAACCGGGCCATCGATAATGGGCGCCACGATCAGAGTGGACTACAGGACGGCTATCGCTGTTGATGACTTTCTCAACGGCAGCATCCAACATCGTGTTGACCAGCTCAGAATCCGGGCGTGTTCCTATGGTCCAGCTCACAACCAATCCGTCGAAGCAGTCAATGATGGGCGAGAGGTAGACCTTTCCGGCAGGTATATGGAACTCTGTGATGTCGGTAAGCCATTTCTCATTTGGCGTTGCCGCCTTAAAGTCCCGATTGATGATGTTTTCTGGTGCAGGACTAATTTCCCCCAAGTAAGACCCATACCGCCGCTTTCTATTGACGGTAACGATCAAGCCTTCCTGCTTCATCAGGCGTTGGACGACTTTCTCAGAGATATGGATTTCGCGACGACCCATTGCCGATCGCAGACGCCTGTATCCATAGCACCGGTGGTTACTCTCAAATAGCTCCGAAAGAACGAGACGCGCGTCCGCATATTTATCAGGGATTCGCAGCCGGCAACAATGGTAGAAATAAGAGCTTCGAGGAAGCTCAAGTTCGGCAAATAACTCTGAGAGCGAATAGGTGTGCTTCAGGGCGTGAACCAGCAGAGTCTTCTCCCGATTGCTCAGGAGTTGCGGGGTGACGCCCAGGCCTTTTTTTAACAGTTCATTGGCCTTCTTTAATACATCACGCTCAAGCTGCAAACGCCGAATGTCGTGTTGAAGCTTGTCGACTTGCTGCTGCAGCTCCGTAAGCTGAGACTCATCCGGATTGGATTTTGATTCGCTTTGCTGACTCATGGATGCCGGGGCCTCCGGACCAAGTAATTGGTTCTTCCAGTTGTATAGAGTTGGCCTGCAGACCGCCAACTTCTGAGCGATGACCTTTGCACTCGTCGTTCTTGTGCATAGCTCAATCACTGCAGCATTCTTTAACTCCTGAGGGTGCTGAACATTCGGAGCTCTGCCCACAATGCGTTGACGGACATTCGGGTGCAACTCCTCAATCCACCCGGTGAGTGTTGCTCGGCACGGATACCCCAGGGCTCTTAGGGTGGCCGCGATGCAACGGTCGTGATCAAGAA
>RFVA01000009.1 GCA_009922685.1 Gammaproteobacteria bacterium
ATCACGGCCGAAATAAGCATCGGCAGTAGGACCAATAATCCAAACCAAAAGATCAAGCGGGTGGCCAGGTTCTGCCGATGCGTGAGCCAGCCCAGCATGCCCTTCAAGGCCTTGCTCCGGGGTTTTGGGCGCGGGGGGGGCGGTTGACCCATTGCTGCCCCCAGGTGTTATAGAGGCCCTCTAGAAACACATTCCATTCCGGGGCTGACCGCGACGAGGGGTAAGGAATGGGCCGGATCGGATGTTCTGCAGACCAGACGATTTGAATGCTGCCATCGGCATCGATTTTGCCCATATTGAAGGCCCGCCAGGCATGGCGAGTGGAGGCGTCCACCGTCACGATGCCCTCTGGCGCATCATAACTTAAGCCCAGGATTCCCTGCCCCACTTCCGTGGGTTCGGTACTTTCGGCCCGCTCGACCCCAAGGTGCCAAAAAATGGTGCTGAAGTAGGCGGTCTCGACAAAGTCGCTGATGAGGCGATCGTGTCCATAGCGCGCTCTAAATCGGTCGATGAACGCGTGGTTTTCCAATCGATCAATCGTCTGAAAGTAACCAAAAGCCACGTAATGGCCTCGAAGGTCGGCATGAGGGATCGCTTTGGTCTCGGTTTCTGCGATCGAGAAAGAAATTACCGGCGTTTTTTCCGCACTGATTCCAGCTTCGCGGAGGGCCTTATAGAAAGGGGCGTTTGAATCGCCGACCACCGTGCTTAGAATGACGTCAGGCTTCGCGGCTTGAATCTGCCGGACGGCCTCGCTAGCGTCCAATCCACCGAAGGGCATATACATCTCTCCTACCGATTCGCCACCCAAAGCCTTGATTTGATCGGTCACAATAGCGTTGACCGAATGCGGCCAGACATAGTCAGAACCGATCAGGAAGAAGCGTTTGCCAAGATTCTCAAAAGCCCAGTTGACGGCAGGCAACACCTGCTGATTGGGGGCTGCCCCCATGTAGATGATGTTGGGGGAGGTTTCAAGTCCCTCATAGGCCATGGGGTAAATCAAGAGGCTGTTGTTACGCTCGATAATGGGCTTAACCGTTTTTCTGCAAGCGGAGGTCCAACAACCGATGACGGTTGACACCTGATCTTGGACAAGCAGCTTTTCAACCCTTACAGCGGCGACCTCGGGATTGGATTCGGTGTCGGCGACGATGGCTTCAACCGGCATGCCGAGGACACCGCCGGTTGCATTGATTTCTTCAATGGCGAGGAGCTCAGCTTCCACCATCGGTTTTTCGCTAACCGCCATCGGTCCCGTCAGGGCATGGAGAATACCGATCCTTACCGTTTGTTTTTCTTGATGGTGAAAGAAGAGCCATCCCGCTAAAGCGATGACGGCAAGGAGCCCGAGGAGAGCCCAGCGAGAGCCTACAGCGAGCTCAAGTGGCCGGGATTTCTCAGGGGGAGTCACGCTAGATCGCTTCGGCGACGGTCGGTACAATCACGAAGAGCTTGCTGAAGCCGCTGATCTCAAAGACATCCATCAGGGTGGCATTGAGGCCGCAGAGTTTGACTTTCCCGCCAATGGGTTCAAGGCGTTTAGCGATCAAGAGGATCGCCCTAAGTCCTGCACTACTGATGAAGTTAACCCCACCAAAATCAAGAACATGCTGATGGTCGCCGCTCTCGATCCATCCTGTAGCTTCGGCTTCAAGCTCCTTGGCACTGTTGGCATCAAGTCGGCCTTCTAGGGTGACGACGAGGGCATTGCCTTTTTTCTCTGTTGAAATCGAGAGCATAGTTTTTCACCGTTGATTGCGTGAGGGGGGTTTAAGGGCGTCGATAAGGCACAGGGTGCCGCATTTATTCTAGAGTAGATCGGGTCATCGAAGCGGGGTTTGGCATCATTATTTAGACGCTCCTTCAGTCAAGGACTGGAAGGAACGACGTATTTTCTGCATCCGTACACCAAAGATCACCGGTTTCAAGGTCAAACCACCAGCCATGCAGTTTTAATTCACCGGACTTGATGCGTTCCTCGACCCAGGGGTAGGTGGTGAGATTGGCGAGAGAGCCCCTGATGGCTGCCCGTTCGGTCAGATGCTGATGCTGGCAGAGGGTGGCCACGTCCAGTTCATTCACCTCCTCGCCCTCAACGTTTTTCCCATTGGGGTTATGAAGATACCGGGAGCAGCCATCGAGCGCGATGGAGACCCAGCTGCCAATGAAATCGCGCTCGATTTTCTGCCCCGAAAGGCTCCCTAGGAGGGCCTTGATGCCCCCGCAGGAAGCATGGCCGAGAACGACGATATGGTTCACCTTGAGATCTCTGACCGCATACTCGATCGCGGCTCTCGCCCCATCCACATGGCCCTCGAGCTCGAAAGGCGGGACCAGGTTGGCCACATTTCGGATGACGAAGAGGTCACCGGGTTCGGCGCCGGTCAAAATGGCCGGGTCCACTCTCGAGTCACTGCAGGCGATCAGCAGCACTCTGGGGCTCTGGCCCTTTTCGCTGAGCTCCTTCATCCGTTCAGGTTCTAGATGGTAGTAACGATCCTGAAAGCCCTTGATCCCATCAAGGAGGTGATTGAGCACATCATCAGCTGTGGTTTTCATGGGCAGATCCTAAGGGGGGAAAGGTGGATTATTCCTACTACCGTTGTTGGAAATTCTATACTATATGATAACGGTGTTTAATAGGGCTAAAGCCTACTCGCGCATACCATATGGGTTGGCATGGGCCTCTCTGGCCGATCGTCAATGACTGTTTTTTTCGAGACCACGTTCATGATCGAAGGCTCTATGGCTGCCTCTTCCGAAGTGACTGATCAGCGGGTGTTGCATTTGCCACCAGAGCCCTCCAGTCTCGATCGGGTGGCTGAAGTGATTGCGGTCCTCGCTCAAGAGGGTCACTGGTGCGATAAGGATCGCTACCATGTGGATCTGGTTCTTGAAGAACTGCTGCAGAACATCATTTCCTATGGATTTCCTGATGGCCACTCGGGTGGTATCGATTTGACCCTCCAGCAGACCCAGAGCAACATTCTGATTCGTCTCGAGGATGATGGGGTTGCGTTCGATCCCTTCAGTATTCCCACCCCCGATGTGGAAGCGCCGCTTGATGAGCGCGCCATTGGTGGTCTTGGGATTTATTTTGCTTGCACCTTCATGGATGCCCACCGCTATATCCGAGTGAATGGGCGCAATTGCGTCGAGCTCCAAAAGCGTCTGGCGTCAGCCAGCGCTGATGGATCATGAACCATTTGCTGTTTCATCTCGGCGAAGAACAGTTTGCTATTGCGGCAAAGGACATTCGGGCGGTTTTGCCGCTGCCTCATCTTGAACCACTGGCCAGTGCGCCGAAGTATGTCGCCGGGTTGTTGCGGTTTCGGGGGGTCTTGCTGCCTGTTGTGGATCTTATGGAACTCAGGGGGCGTGGACCGAGTCAGCGGTTGATGAGTACCCGGGTGGTTCTGCTGAAGTGTGAGCCTCCTCACCAACTCGCCATTCTGGCTGAAAAGGCGCTCGAAATGATAGAGCTTGAGGTCGCGTCGGATTTGCCCCCAAGTATTGTTGGCGAGGCGCGCTCTTGGTTAGTGCCACGGGTCTACCATGGCACTATGGGATTGGTCGAGGTGGTGGATTGGAGGTCCTTGCTGACGGAGGAGCTCCTGATGCTGGTTGGGCAAAACGCCTAAACGGGATGGACTTCGGCGCATCATTGGTTGAATGGCTCAGCCGAGACTTCGGTCTTGATTCCACCGTTTTTGGCGATGAGACGCTCCAGTCAGCGGTTGTCATGCGCCAAAGGATCCTTGGGTTAAGCGATGACAAGGATTATTTCGAGCGATGGCAAATCGACCCCTTGGAGCAGAGGGCTCTTCTTGAGGAGCTCTTAGTTGGTGAGACCTGGTTCTTTCGGGAGCCCGCTGCGTTCAGTCTCCTCGCTGAATGGCTTCAGCGTCATCGAGGACAGGCGCCTTTAAGAATTCTGACCCTTCCCTGCGCGACGGGGGAAGAGGCGTGGTCGATTGCGGCGGTGCTGAAGAGTATGGGTTTTGGGCCTGATGAGGTTCAGGTTGATGCGATGGATATCCATGCCGCCGCCATCGAGACCGCACGGCGGGGGCTTTATCCAGCCAGGCGGTTGCGGCTCTGTGGTCCGGAGCCTTGGTACTCGTGGCTGACGCCCAAAGAGGGCCTCATCACCATCAATGCCGACCTCAAGGCCTTGGTCAACTTTATGACGGTGAATGCGACAGACCGTGACGCGATGCTCCAATGTCGCCCCTATGACGTGATATTTTGCCGTAACATGCTGATCTATATGCATGGCCGGGCGCGTTTTACCGTGCTTCAAACCTTGCTGATGCGTCTTCAGCCGGAGGGTTTACTGTTTTTGGGGCATGCAGAACAGCCCTCGCCTGAGCTCGATCTTATGAGGGCTTCACGGGAGGGCGCTTTTGCCTGGAAGCGTTCGCCAAAGGCGGCGCTGGAGCCGTCATCTGCTTTGGATAAAAGGCTACGGGTCTTGCCAAAGGTCAAGCGGCCAGCCCCCTTAATGGCGGGTAGCCAAGGGCGAAACTCCGTTTCGACGTCGGGCACCCCTAAGGTGAGCCTCGCTCCCAGGGAGATCTTGGAGGAGCACGTCCTTTGGAAGGAGGCCCTGGCCTTGGCCGATCAAGGACGCTTGAAAGAAGCTTATGAGCGAGTGGGACCCCTAGAGTTGCAACATGGAATGAATCCCGATCTTCAATGTTTCGCCGGTGTTCTCTTGGGTGCTCTGGGGCACATCTCTGAAGCCATGGCCCGTTTTCGCCGGGCGCTGTATCTCAATCCGCAGCATTCTGAGAGCCTGTTGCATCTTCTGCTTCTGTTGGAAGAAAAGGGGGAGCATGAGGCCGCGGAACGATTGAAAACCCGTTTGACAGACTCCTGATGCCATGGACCTAAACCTCGCTAACGAGACGCTACCCGATGAGTGCTGGAAAGTAGTGGGCATTTGGGGTGACCGTCTTTGCCCCGAGTTGGCCGAGTACGTTCATTGCAGGAACTGTCCGGCCTATGGTGTGGCCGGTCGCCAGCTCTTAGACCGGCCGCCGCCGTTGGATTATCTGGATGAGATGACCGAGCGGGTCGCCCACATTCCTGATGTCGTGGATCAACATCCACTCAAACTGCTGGTCTTTAGGGTGGGCGGTGCTTGGCTTGCGCTACCGTCCATGGTGATCGAGAAAACCCTCGCACCGGCGCCGGTCATCCCCATTCCGGGCCGCAGTAATCGTCATTTTCTGGGTCTGGTCAATACCTTGGGCGAGTTGCGACTGTGCTTGACGCTGGAGCATTTCATTGAGAGTGAATCGGAGAGCGAGTCTTTAGTCCCCATGGCGCGCGTTTTTCCGAGGATGCTGATCGTTAAGTTAGAAGGCGATCGTTGGGTGTTTCCGGCCGATGAAGTGATCGGAACCCTCGATTGGCAATCGCAACAGCTAGATTCTGTCCCCAGTAACCTCCAGCGTTCACAGCGCGGCCTTGTTTCGGGTCTATTTGTCTATGGTGGACGCCGGGTGGCGCTTTTGAATGAGAAGCGGTTGGCCCGCTTGATGATGGAGGCCCTGGCATGAGTGGGGGTGATGCATTCCTTCTAGGTTTGTTTCGAGAGGAATTGAGCAATCACAGTGCTGTTCTGACGGAAGGTCTTCTGACGCTGGAGCGGGGGGATGGCAGCCCGCAAGCCATCGAGCCGCTGATGCGGGCAGCTCACTCCATCAAGGGGGCTGCGAGAGTCGTCGATCTTGATGCGATCGTGAGTATGGCGCATGTGATGGAGGATATTCTGGTGGCGGCGGGTGGCGGCGATCTTAAAATGGATGCGGTGGGAACCGACCTCTTATTGGGTGCCCTCGATTGGATGGTCGGTGCGGCACAGACGGATGACGATGCGCTTTTTGCTTGGATGACCGCCCATGCCGATGAGGCGGCGCAATGGGTCGATCGACTGGGTCAGTATTTCAGGGATAACAAGGCTTCCAAGGCACCGTCGGTCGAATCATCCCCGCTGCCGGCTCCTCAGGTGAATGTCGCGGTGCTTTCACCAGGTCCTTTAGATCCCCCAGAACCGGAGCATTCGGCCCCAGTCCAGGAGCCCAACGATCCCCCCATTCGAATTGCGGCTGAAACGCTGAGCCAGATTTTGGCTTTCTCGGCCGACCTATTGCTCGAGTCGCGACGACTAGAGCATCTTTGTCGGGGGTTACAGCCGCTGAAGCGTCTTCAACGAAGTCTAAAGACCCAGTTGCCCGCCCAAAGTCGTGATGCCTCCTTGCTAGAACAGGGGCTTCATGAGCAATGGCAGGTCATGGAACAGCATGATGCCAGTCTGCAGCATCTATCGAGCCGGATGAACTTTCTGGCGGACCGCCTTCATAATCTTGCCCTTCAGGGACGCATGCGCCCCTTTTCAGAAGGGATTCAGGGTTTTCCCCGGTTGGTTCGTGATCTGGCTCGACAGCTCGAAAAATCAGTCGAACTGGATATTGAAGGTTCTCAAACGCTCATTGATCGCGATATTTTGACCCGATTGGATGCACCCATTAATCATCTTCTTCGGAATGCGCTGGATCATGGTTTCGAGAGCGCTGAAGAGCGAAAGGCCTCGGGTAAAGCCCCCACAGGTCAACTCCGTCTTTCCGCTCGCCACCGAAGCGGACGGCTTTTGATTGCGATTAGTGATGATGGTCGCGGAATTGACGCTGAAATGTTGCGCCGTAAGATCGTTCAAAAGGGCCTGGTCACCGAGGCGATGGCCGAAGCCTTGAGTGACGCCGAGTTATTTGATTTCCTCTTTCTTCCCGGGTTGACGACGCGGGATACCGTCAGTGAGATTTCTGGTCGGGGGGTCGGACTTGATGTGGTTCAAAGCATGGTCCACGCCAGCGGTGGCGCCATCAATGTGACCTCGAAGCCTGGCCTTGGGACGCGCTTTGAGCTCCTCCTGCCGGTGACTCGATCGGTGATGAGAACCTTGCGGGTGACGATCGCAGGCCAAGCCTTTGCCTTGCCATTGTCAAGGATCGATCGGGCTGAACGGCTAGATGCGCAGTGCGTCGAATGTCTGGAAGGGCTTTATTATTTTGCGGCAGCCGAAGGGAATGTCGCGCTCGTATCGGCACGACGTCTTCTTGGTTTGTCCGAGGAGGATAGAGACGGCCATGAGGGCGTTTTGCCCCTAGTCCTTTTTAGCTCAGAGGGCCGACAGTATGCCATGGAGGTCGAACAGCTGGTCGGTGAAACCGATCTTGTGGTTCGCCCACTTGACCGGCGTTTAGGGAAAGTGCCTCATATCAATGCCGTTGCGCTCGATGCCGAAGGCTACCCTGTTTTGATTTTGGATGTCGAGGATCTGATTCGAACGGCCGATCGGTTATCGGGGCAGGCCCAAAGACCCAAACGGAGAACCAGTTTGGCGACCCAACGCAAGATTCCGAGAATCCTGGTGGTGGATGACTCATTAACCGTGAGAGAGGTTGAACGGAAGCTGCTCGAAAATGGAGGCTATGAGGTGGCCGTTGCCGTGGATGGCGTCGATGGCTGGAATCAGTTGATTGAACAGTCCTTTGATCTGGTGGTGACCGATGTCGACATGCCGAGGATGAATGGCATTGAGCTGGTGACCCGAATCCGGGCGGAGCCCCGACTTGAGGAGCTTCCGGTCATCATAGTGTCCTATAAGGATCGGGAGGAAGATCGGCAGAGAGGGATGCAGGCTGGCGCCGATAGCTATCTGACCAAAAGCAGTTTCCACGATGCCGGACTGATTGATGCAGTGAGGGATCTTATTGGCGCGGGAAGGCCTTCATGAGGGTGGCTATCGGGCTAGCTCATCCTCGTTTATTGAAACATCTCCGGGAGTTGCTCTTCCGGTTAGAGGACGTTGATGTGATCTGGGTCGCTAGTCGTGGCCAAGATATTTTGGATCATCAGCGCGTCAACCGACCCGATGTGCTTTTGTTGGGAATTGATTTTGAAGGGGTATCGGTTGGGGAACTGACGAGACGTTTAATGGATGAGGCTCCCTCCGGGATTTTGCTGCTGGGCCACCGAGATCCCCAGAGTCAGACCAAGGTCTTTGATGCCCTCGGTCAGGGAGCGTCCGATGTCGCTAATCTGCCTTCGGAAGCTCTCCTTGGGACCGATGTCGGTTGGGAGGACTTTCTAGACCGATTTGAGACCCTAAGGACCCTTTTGGGTCTCCACGATGCGATCGACTCGTCGCCTCAGCTGATGGGTTCTGACATCATGGATATTGGAATGCCGGTGCCCCCGCTGGTGGCCATTGGCGCCTCCACCGGAGGGCCGAAGGCGTTAGCGACCATTCTCAAGGATCTCCCAGACAGTTTTCCAGGCGCCGTCGTGATCGTCCAGCACCTCGATCATCATTTCTGTCAGGGCTTGGCCGAATGGCTGGATCATGGGACGGCCCTGTCGGTATCAGCACTGAACGAGGACGTCGTGCCTCAGGCCGGCCATGTTTATGTGGCAGCAAGGCCAGAGCATGTCGTCCTCCAGGGAGACCGGACTCTTGGGTTTTCTCAGGCCGAGCCTGAACGTTTGAATCGCCCTTCTGTCGATGTACTCTTTCACAGCATCGCGAGAGTGCTAAAGTCTCAAGCCATTGGGGTCCTCCTCACGGGAATGGGCCGAGATGGCGCCGAGGGGCTTTTGGCCATGCGACAGGCGGGTTTAATGACCATCGCTCAGGACGCCGCATCCAGTGTGGTTTATGGGATGCCCAAAGCCGCCAGAGATTTAGGGGCCGCACAATCGATTTTGCCGTTGGAGACGATTGGTCAAGAACTGATGCATGCCCTTGAGTGCCTTTAACACCTCACGAACACCTATCCAACATCATGAATATCCCTTCCATGGAATCTAATCGTCGATCGTTTGCTGATCACAAGATTGTGGTCCTTCTCATTGATGACCAGCGGATTATCGGTGAGGCCGTTAAACGGATGCTGGTGGCCGAGACCGATATTGAGTACCACTATACCTGTGATCCGAATGAGGCCTTGTCGATGGCGCTCAAACTTCAGCCTACCGTCATTTTGCAAGATCTAGTCATGCCAGACATCGATGGGATCACTCTGGTGCGGGCCTTTAGGTCAGAAGTCAACACCTCTCAGGTCCCCATGATTGTTCTTTCGAGCAAGGAAGAGCCAGCGACCAAGGCCGAGGCTTTCAGTGCGGGGGCCAATGATTACCTTGTTAAGTTGCCTGATGCGGTCGAATTGATTGCTCGCATTCGTTACCATTCGGCGGCGTATACCCGTCTTCTTGAGCGTGATGAGGCGTTTGTGGCTTTGGAGGAGAGCCAGAAGGCTCTGGCCTCCGAACTCAGTGAAGCCGCCGACTATGTCCGCTCTTTGTTGCCAGAAGTGATGACAGGGCCCGATATCCAGACGGCCTGGATCTTCAAACCTTGTAGTTCATTGGGAGGTGATGCTTTTGGCTATTACGCCATCGACGATGATCATTTCGCTATTTTCCTGCTCGATGTCTGCAATCACGGGGTTGGCTCGGCGCTGTTGTCCGTGAGTGCCATGAATGCCTTGATGGGACAGACGCTGGTCAACGTGGATTTTCGTCAACCCATCGCGGTGATGGACTCTTTGAACAGTGTTTTCCTGATGGAAAAACATAACAATCTCTATTTCACCATCTGGTATGGCGTGTGGCAGAAAAGTACCCGGATCTTGCGTTACTCAAGTGGCGGGCATCCACCGGCGATTCTTTTAACGCCCGATGGGCGTGTGGAATCTTTACGCTGCCGTGCCATGCCGATCGGAACACTCGCTGAGATGACCTTTGAAGAGGCGCAGACCGAGATTCCCCCTGGATCCACGCTGTATGTCTTTAGTGATGGTGTTTATGAAGTTCAGACGACCAGCGGTCAGGAGATGGAGCTTGATGAATTCATCAACATCCTCAAGGCGCCGGAGCGTCAGGCTGGACGGAAGGTCGATGAGGTCCTTGACACCATGGTGGAGCTGCAGGGTCGCTCGCATTTTGATGACGATGTGTCCCTGATGGAACTTAAGTTGGCATGAGCACTTCGATAGACGGCCGTCAAAAAATGAAGATCGGTGACTTTGGCCGCGTAAGGTCCTTTTTTCCTCTTCTGGGCGGCAGAAGTCTCATGGTCCTGGCCTTCTCGGTGCTGTTGGATGGGTGTTCTGATATGTCGGTTGGAAGCCAGCCGCTGGACCGCTCCATCGACGTTCTCGACCTCGCCCGCCGCGAGGCAGTCAATGACTTCAGTTGCCCTAGTGCTGAGGTGATGGATTCCAGCCTCAAACGGGTCAAGGAAGGCAATTGGGAGGATGGCCTTTTCAGTGACTATTTAGTTGAAGTGAAAGGCTGTGGTCACGAAGGTCATTACCGTATTACTTGTCGGGCTGGAGGTCTTTGTGCCGTGGCTGAATAGTGCACGGATCCTGATTTAATGGGTCGGTGGGCAGACCAGACTGTCTTGCGTATCAGTCTCGAATTGCCGAATGGCTTGATCGGTGAGAGGATCTCTCGTCAGACTTTCTGCGAGCGAGGGACTGATTGTGGCGGCATAAGCGCCTAGAGCGATCAACCGCGATAACACCTCTTCGCTTCGGATGCTGGCGGCGACGAGCTTAAGACCCTCTCGCTGACACGTGATCGAGGCCTCTACCAAGGCCCACATGTTGCGACCATCGTCTTCAAGGCGCCCGAGGTAAGGGGCGACGTACTGAACGCCGAGAGATTTCGCCCACAGCAGCTGCATCGGATTCGATAGCCCGGTGAGAAGGATCGGGCACCCCCAGGTTTTGACTTCCTCAATGACGCTCAGCCAATCGGGATGACACGGTAGCTTGATGATGAGCCGGGTCTTCGCCTTGATCGCCGCCGGCAGCAGTGCCATGAGCCAATCATGGGCTTCGGCAACGTCTCTGCGCGGCAATTGCAGCATGAGTTCTGGAAGTCGTTGCTCTCCTGCTTTCATCAGAAGATGGTGGTAGGTCTCCAAGGTCACGGGGTAGTCAGCCCGTCTAATCAGGGTCGGATTGGTGGTGACTCCAGCGAGTGCTGGAGCTCCTTCGGGTCGGACCCAGAGTCTGGGGCTCGCGGTATCAAGATAGAGCTTCATCGGCGTCAATCTGAGATTTTTTTCAAGGACCGGATCATGGAGAACCATCTCCATGTCAAGAGACCATGATACATTCTAAGACGGTGATGATGGTGCCTTAACACATTGGACATGGCATGGAACCCAAGATCCCATCAGCAAAACAACGTCAGCATCCAAGAGCGGATCTTACTGTCGCGTTTTTAAAGATACTGATCTTTGTGCTGGCTTTGGTGCCACTGACCAGACTGCTAATCAATGGCTATCTGGATGCGTTGGGGGCGAATCCGGTCGAAAAGATCCTCCGCAATACGGGGTTCTGGACGCTTTCAATCCTGATGATCACTCTCTGGGTGACCCCGCTTAGGTTGCTGACAGGCTTAACCTTCATCGGTCGCTTTAGGCGCATTCTCGGGCTTTTCGCCTTTTTTTATGTGGTCCTTCATTTTTTGTCCTATCTCGTCCTTGACCAATTTTTTGACTGGCCTAATATTCTGAAGGATATTAGTAAGCGCCCCTACATTACCCTTGGATTTTTGGCGTTTTTGATCCTGATCCCCTTGGCCGTCACCTCCACCGATGGCATGATGCGTCGCCTCGGGGGAAAGCGTTGGCGGGGTCTCCATCAATGGGTCTACCTCGCAGGTTTTGCCGGAGTCGTTCATTTTTGGTGGTTGGTGAAGAAGGACATCACTGAGCCGGCCCTTTTTGCCATCGCTTTTTCGGTTGCCATGCTCGTTCGGGTGCTGATGAAGGCAAGAAAGCGATCCTCCCCCCTCCCGGATCACACCCCATAGAGGGGTTTCTCTAGCTGTAGGAGTAAGCGATGCGATTCAATCATGACTTGAAGGAGTGCGAGGTCACCCCCAAAGCGCTTTGGGCCTCACGCCGTGACTTTTTACGACAGGCTATGACGGCGGGTCTTGGCGGATGGATGGCGGGGCCTTTGACGGCGAACGCTGGGCCACTTGGGGCGAAACTAAACCCGGCCTTTCGGGTCAGTGACCCCACGACCCCCCTTGAAAAGGTCACGACCTACAATAATTTTTACGAATTTGGTACGAGTAAGGAAGACCCTGCTCAACAGGCGACCAATTTTAAGGTCCGTCCATGGACGGTGACCGTCGAGGGCGAGGTGAATAAGCCCCAAACCTTTGATCTTGACGATATCCTCAAACTGGCCCCTCTTGAAGAGAGAATATACCGACTCCGCTGCGTCGAGGCCTGGTCGATGGTTATTCCATGGATTGGTTTTCCTCTCAAAGAGCTGCTGAAACGAGCAGATCCGAGAGGTAATGCCAAATTCGTTGAATTCATTAGCCTGATGGATCCTGAACAGATGCCGGGTCAGAAAAAAGCCGTTTTGGATTGGCCTTATCGGGAGGGTCTTCGTCTTGATGAGGCGATGCACCCTCTGACCCTTCTCACCGTGGGTCTTTATGGGGATGTGTTACCCAATCAAAATGGCGCTCCCATCAGGATCGTGATTCCCTGGAAATACGGATTCAAGAGTGTCAAGTCGATTGTCCGTATTCGGTTGACTGAAACGATGCCGGTGACGTCCTGGATGAAGGCGGGGCCCTCAGAATATGGGTTCTATGCCACTGTGAATCCGGCGGTTGATCATCCCCGTTGGAGCCAGGCCAAAGAGCGACGCATTGGTGATTTTCTGAAGCGACCCACGCTCCCCTTCAATGGCTATGGGGATCAGGTCGCAAGTCTTTATTCAGGGATGGATCTGTCGAAAAACTTCTAACGGAGAGCCGCCTTTAACGTTCAGGCTTCCATGTCGGTAAAGAAGCTGTTGTCCTCCCCGCCCTCATGAAGAGCAATCCGGAGCACCTGGGCCTCAAAAGCGGCCGACTGGGCTGATGAGAGCACCCGCTGAGAGGTGGAGGCGTCTTTTTGGAATTTTTCGATGACCTCTTTGATTTTGGTCTCAAAGATCTCAGGTGCCACGGGGATAAAGGTTCCAGAAGACATGTTGAAAGAGGGAAAGAAAAGAATCCGACCGACGATGAGGACGCCTTCGATACCGGTCGATGAGAGCCCAAGATCCATGACCTCAATCACCTCATCCAGAACGAGATCCCGAAGCCTTGCTCCTCGATGCGGCAGAATCGCCTCGATGAGAAAGATCGAAAAGCGGGCGTTTAACAGCGCGTTCCAATAGGCCCTATGATCCTCCGGGGTCTCCTTCGGTTGGGCGTCCATCGCCCGGTCAATGACATTTTTACCCTGCCGACGGAAATGCTGAAGACAGAAATCATAGGCAATGGCAATTTCATCTTCTTGATTGAGGATGAGGGTTCCTGCCTTAGAGAGCCCGAGCTTCTTGCCGGCATCGGGAAGCGCAGGGGGGGGCAGTTGCCGAATCAATTCAAGGTTGATTTGTCGACCCAGCGCCCGAAAGTCTTGGTAGATGTCGAGTTGTTTTTGTTCTTCGGGACTCATGCCGGGGCCAAAGAGGTTTTTGAGCCATTTCATGGGGTGGGGTCTTGAAGTTGATCTATGAAGTCTAGGGGTCCCTGAGGGGGACACCATCACCAGCCCCTATGATACCGCCTGCCTCAACATCCTCCCAGATCATGCCCTCAGAGAGTCGGGGGGCCAGGATACTTTTTCTTAAAAAAGTAAGCGGGTGGGCTCGGGGTGGCCTCAGAAATTTGGTAGAATCACTGCCCCTTTTACTGAACCACACGGGATGGCGCAAAAACTCTACATCGAAACCTTAGGTTGTCAGATGAATGAATATGATTCTGCAAAAATGCGGGATGTATTGATGAAGTCTCATGGTTTTGTTGTCACTGAAAACCCCGAGGAAGCCGATGTCCTCCTGATGAATACCTGTTCCGTTCGCGAGAAGGCGCAGGAAAAGGTGTTCTCAGAGCTTGGTCGCTGGCGACCCTTGAAGCTTGCCCGCCCCGATCTGGTGATCGGCGTCGGTGGCTGCGTTGCCAGCCAGGAAGGCGAAGCGCTGCAAAAGCGGGCGCCCTTCGTGGATCTCGTTTTTGGCCCCCAGACCCTCCACCGATTGCCTCAGCTCCTTGATAAGGCCAGGGAGGATAAGAGCCCTCAGATCGACGTTTCCTTTCCTGAGATTGAGAAATTTGACGCGCTTCCGGAACCGAGGGCTGAAGGCCCCAAGGCCTTTGTCTCCATTATGGAAGGCTGCAGTAAATACTGTACGTTCTGTGTGGTGCCCTACACTCGAGGCGAGGAAATCAGTCGGCCCCTTGATGATGTCATCATGGAGTTGGTCACCTTGGCCGACCAGGGCGTCAAGGAAATCATTCTTTTGGGCCAGAATGTCAACGCCTACCGCGGGCTCATGGACGCGGGCGAGACGGCAGATTTCGCATTGCTCCTGCATTATGTCTCCGCCATTGAAGGCATTGAGCGAATTCGTTACACCACCTCACACCCGGTGGAGTTCAGCGATAGCCTGATCGCCGCTTATGGGGAATTGCCGAAGTTGGTGAGTCATCTCCATCTTCCGGTTCAAAGTGGGAGCGATCGGATCCTGAGCCTCATGAAGCGGGGGCATACCCGCGAAGACTATATCGCCAAAATTGAGCGCATCCGAAGGGTTCGACCTGATGTCTCACTCTCTTCGGACTTCATTGTGGGTTACCCTGGAGAAACCGAAGAGGACTTTGAGGCGACCATGTCCTTGATTGAACTTTTAGGGTTTGATCATTCCTACAGCTTTATTTACAGCCCTCGCCCTGGGACCCCGGCCGCAGGATTGCCAGATGATGTCCCACTCGCCGTCAAAAAGGCGCGGTTGGCAAGGCTTCAAGGGCGGATCAATGACATGTCCGCCGAGATTTCCCATGGGATGCTTCACAGCACACAGCGTGTTTTGGTCGAAGGCAGCTCTCGCCGCGATGGCCGGGAACTGTCAGGACGCACGGACAACAACCGCGTGGTGAATTTTCCGGGTGATTTGCGTCTAATCGGTCAGTTTGTGAATGTTTTAATTACCGAAGCGATGCCGAACTCGCTCCGGGGCCGCTGGGTTCCCGATGCCCACTCCTCTGTGACCAGCCAGTAGAACGCCGTTGACTGAAACCCTATCGACCCTCCAGTTGCATCTTGAGCCGGATGACAACGAGCGGCTTGCGAGCCTTTGTGGCCAGTTCGACGAGCATCTTCGACAGGTTGAGCGTCGCTTAGGTGTTGAGATCGCCAATCGGGGAAATGACTTCACACTGATAGGGGCAGACCGCGCGACCGAGGCCGCCGCGCGCGTTCTCAAAAGTCTGTTTGACGCGACCTTAGAGGAAATCATCACGCCCGAGCGGGTTCACTTGACGCTCCAGGAATCCAACGTTGAATCGATGCTGGCCGCCGGCGGGGAAGGGTCGATGGCGGTGTTTAGAACCAAGCGGGGGGTCATCCGTCCACGAGGCGCTAATCAGCACCGCTACCTTGAAAATATCAGCCGTAATGACATCAACTTCGGTATTGGACCCGCGGGGACCGGGAAGACCTATCTTGCGGTTGCCTGCGCGGTGGCGGCGCTTGAACGCGAGGAGGTGCGCCGCCTGATTCTGGCGCGACCTGCCGTTGAGGCCGGCGAAAAGTTGGGTTTTTTGCCGGGTGATATGGCCCAAAAGGTCGATCCCTATCTGAGACCGCTTTATGATGCGCTTTATGAGATGTTGGGCTTTGAGCGGGTTTCGAAGCTGATGGAGCGTAATGTGATTGAGGTGGCTCCCCTTGCTTTCATGCGCGGCAGGACCCTGAACGATTCCTTTATCATTTTGGATGAAGCACAGAATACGACGGTGGAACAGATCAAGATGTTCTTAACTCGGGTAGGATTTGGATCAAAGGCTGTCGTGACCGGCGACATCACCCAAATTGATCTGCCGCGCAACAAGGAGTCTGGCCTTCGTCATATTCTCGAGGTTCTTAAAGACGTTGATGGGATCACCTTTACCTTCTTCGGTGCAAACGATGTGGTTCGCCATCCCTTGGTTCAGCGTATCGTCGCGGCCTATGAGGCGTATGACCTGGCCAAGCCGGCTTATCCCCATGATCATTGACCTTGATAATGTTAGTGCCGCTCCGATTCCAGGCATCGAGCGTTTTAAGGCCTGGGCTCAGGCGGCCTCACGAGAGGAAGACCTTGAGCTTTCAATCCGTATCGTGGATGAACGAGAGTGTGCGGAACTTAACCGGATGTATCGCCAAAAGGAAGGGCCGACCAACGTCTTAAGTTTTAGTTGTGATGTTCCAGAGGGGGTCCCTTGCCAAATTCTTGGGGATCTTGTCATCTGTGCGCCGGTCGTTGAACGAGAGGCGTTAGAGCAGAACAAGTCGCTGGAAGCCCACTGGGCGCATCTGGTGATCCATGGCATTTTGCATCTCCTTGGGTTTGATCACATGGAAGAGGCGGCGGCCGAAGAGATGGAAGCGCTTGAAATAAAGATCCTTCAGGATCTAGGTTATACCAATCCTTATGAGCCTCAGGAGATATCCCGGCTATGAATGATGAACACGCCGGCGAGCATCGAAGCTGGCTGGAGCGCCTCACTCACTTTATTTCGGGTGAACCTGAAGATCGTGATGATCTCTTAGAGCTTCTGAGGACCGCCCAAAAACGGAATCTGATTGAGCATGAGGCGCTCTCAATGATTGAGGGGGTGTTGCAGGTGTCTGAACTCAGAGTCCGCGATATCAGCATCCCAAGGTCGCAAATGGTGGTGGTTCCCCAGGATGCCGAAATTGAGGCCATCGTCCCCTTGGTGGCGGAGTCTGCCCATTCTCGTTACCCGGTCATTGCGGAAGACCGAACGGAGGTCGTCGGTATCCTTTTGGTCAAGGACCTGCTGTTGCACAGTCTCAAGGACCGGTCAGCGCTGGTTCGGGACGTGATGCGGCCGGCTTTATTTGTCCCTGAAAGCAAGCGCCTCAACATCCTGTTGCTGGAATTCAGAGCCACTCGGAGTCATATGGCCATCGTGGTCGATGAGTATGGGGCGGCCGCGGGGCTCGTCACGATTGAGGATGTCCTCGAGCAGATCGTGGGCGATATCGAAGACGAACATGATTTTGGCGAGGAGGAGTTCATTTTTCGTAAAAGCGATCATGAATTTACCCTCAAGGCCCTCATGCCGATTGAGGATTTCAATGACTATTTTGAAGCCGACTTTAAGGACGATGAGTTTGATACGCTCGGCGGCCTTCTGGTCCACCAGTTGGGTCACGTCCCCAAACGAGGTGAAAAGGTCTCTCTCCATCGCTTCAATTTTACTGTCCTAAGGACGGACAGCCGCCGAATTGAACTTCTGAAGCTTGTGCTGGAGCCGTCCGCTGACCACAAACCCTGATCCTTGAGACGCGGCGATCACTCCTGATTCAGGAGGGCCCGGCACTCAGGGGGCATGATGGGCTTTGGTGGCGGCGCTTTCTTTTGAGGCGTCGGTTCCGATGGTTTATTGAGCCACCCATCGAGCGCATCGCAGCCATCACCCAAAGGGATAGCGTCCTGCCGGACACAGGACAGACTGTCCTCTGGACAGGCTAGGCGCAGATGGAAATGATCCTCATGGTAAAACCAGGGTCTGATCTTACGGAGCCAGGCTTTGTCCCCTGGGGTCGTCCGGCAAAGCTCTTGCTTGATACGGGCGTTAACGAAGATCCGGTCTACCTCTGGAAGGAGAGCGGCTGCCTTTAGGACGATCGCATGATTCTCACTCCAAAGGTCATAGTTAAGGCCATTGCTGACAGGGCTCAGAAGGCTGAAGGCCTTGATGTTGGAGCGATCTTCATTGGCCTTTAAATGCAAAGAGGGATGAAGGTCGAACCAGACATCAACATCAAGACCGGTCTGATGGCTGCGATGGCCAAACGGCATGGGCCCTCCCCGAGCCATGCCAAGATCACCGATATGAAGAATGCCTAGGCCGCGTGCGGCTCTGCGCCCTAAAGACTTGATGTTGTCGATGAGTCGCGGGTGGCCATAGATCCGGTCGCGCTCAAGATGCATGGCCATATAACCTTCCCCGTCCTCGGGAAGTCTTTGGGCCCCCTGAATGCAGCCGGCACTGGTTTCGCCAATGGCCTTAGGGCTCCCCCTTGCGGGCCCTGAAACGTCGGACCAGACATTCGCCAGGGCGTTTGAACCGAGAAGGCCTAGCGTTAGCCCGAGGAGGATGGATGGAATCCAACGAGGCACGGCTTACTCGCTCCCCTCGTCGTTGGGTAATGAAGGGTTCTCTGGCATCTTTTCGGCCGTGAACATGTTCTTGACACCGCTGAACCAGCCTTTAGCGCGCGTGACCTTGGTCTTGTGGATTTCTTCCTCTAAGGCCAGCCGCTGACGCTCCATGGCAAGGAGTTCGATTTCCTTTTGAAGGTGCGATTGGACTTCGGTGAAATTTGAGGTCCGCTCTTCTTTCTCGTCAAGGTTTGCTTTGAGCTCCAACCGACTGAGCTCCGTCTCGTGGCGAAGCCGTTCCCGCTTTATCCGGATTTCGCTGTCAATTTTTTCAGACTCGCGGATTTCTTCGGACTGCAGCACTTCTCTCGCTCGAAGGACCATTTCTTGTTGTTCAGCCCTAAGGAGTTCGGTTTCCTGCTTTAAGAGGGCGAGAATATCTTGCTGCTGTTCCAGTTTGAGGCGTTGTTCGGTGAGTTGTTGTTCATGCCGCTCGCGAACCCATTGCTCTTGAGCTTCGCGGCGTCGCCTGACGATCTGAAGGGCTATCGCCTGACGGGTCGGGTCTTGAGAGGTGATGGCATCGTCGAGAACGGACTGATTGACCTCGTGAAGACGGGCTTCGATGTCGCAGTGGCATCGACTTTGAACGTCTCTGATGGCTAAGAGTTCATGAACGAGGTCTTCGATGTCCCGCTCCAGCGCACGGTGACCTTGATCCAGCCACTGAGCCGTTTCAAGACGCCTAAGTTCCTCCTCCGCTGCATCTTTCAGAAGAGATCTAAATCGCTCTCGGATATGATCACCGAGTCGTCCAAGATGCTCTGAATGCTGCCGTGCAAAGGCCAGGGTGGGTTGAAAGCGAACGCTCAGCGCGGCGCTGATCTCGCAGAGGGGGCCAAGGGAGGGGGCTTTCAGTTCGATCGACCACTCTTCAATCGGAAGATCGTAGACGGTATGGTGCAGTCTTTTAACGTAATCCCGGGGCCGTTGAAAGACCCGTTGGAGGGGACCTATTCGGGCGAGAACCACGGTTCGATCGCCCTCGAATCCGGCGATCCAGCGACTGTCGTCGTGCGATCGATCGAAATCAGCCATGGAACTTCCGGCGCATGGCTTCAGTGAGCGCATCGTCAGGCGCCGGACCTTGATGGGTTCTGGTTTCCTCGGGGATGCGCTCGGCAATGATGGGATAAAGGTTCGGGGCAAATTCGACCCTTTGACGGCTCATCTTTCGAAGATACCCTCGATTCAGCAGAAAGGCGACAGCAAACATCCGCTGCCAATCAGGAACGCGTCGGGCTCGTTCAAGTTCGGTCCGCTCAATACTGAATTCAAGCTCATCATTCTGGTTGATGGTGAATTGGTTGAATTGACGCAGGCCAAGGTAGGCGAGGTTCTTTTCTTCCTCAGAAAGGGGCCCGGGCGCCGTCATTTCGAGGCGATATGACAGCACTAACGTAAAGAAATCAACCATCGCGGCACAGGCCAACGCAAACCAGGAAATATCCATCCACATCTCAAAAGTAGGTGTGATGTCCTTAGAAAGCCCCTGAAACGATGAGATGTGTGGCGCATTGATGGGAGGTCGACCGCTATCGGATGCGAGGCGATCTGATTCCACGACGACTTGTTCAAAGGCGCTCATGAATTGGTCATAGCTGGGCTGGTCGCGAAGATTTTGAGCCAGCTGGGTTAGCGCTTTTCGTGAGGCAAAGATCGCGTGGTCGAGATTCTGTGTTTTTTGTTCTAGCGCTTTGAGTTTGATTTCTTCCGTCTGCTGGATGTCATTGAAATAACTCCAGATCCGTCCCTTTCCGGGCCCTTGTCCCTTCATGCCAGGATGGGCGCTGAGGAAAGCTTGCTGGGTATCACGGGCAGCGCTACCGATGCGTTCGCGCTGTTCTTTAGCCAGCTGACTTTTGAGGTTGACCACCTCGGTGAGATAGGTGCTGATCTCATTCGAGAGGGCATTTTGGCGTTTGATCAGTATCGTATCGCGTTCTGAGAATTCGTAGAACTTGAAGTAGGAGAAGCTGACTGAGACGGTCAACGCCACGGTCAACGAGGTTACGACGCTCAAGAAGCGGAGCCGATTAGCTCGGAAATGGATGCTTGCAAGCTCCAGCGAGGATATGACGATGATCGCTTGCACCGCGACGGTCACCGTGAGTGCGATCCAAGGGGTAATAAAGAAGCTTAGGCCATAGTAGGTGGTATATCCCGAAGCGACACTGAGTAAGAGAACAATGGGCACGGAGAGCACCCGAAGGATGCCAACAAAGGTCGTCTGAATCAGATTAAGCCAGCCGCCTACGCGCCATACGGAAGGATGGCTCATGAGGTTGGCTTAAAAAAAAGGAGGGGGCTGGATCGCTCGGACATGTTGTTCTTTTTTTACGGTCTCTCGCCTAGGGCGGGCTATGCTAACGCCTGAGGCCGGGTTCTGGGAAGCAGGATGCAATCAGCGATGTTTTTTTTGGCTTTTTTACTGATCGCCTGGGTCTTGATGCTGGTGGCGGCACGCCACCACCTACGCACCCCAAGGTCTAGGGCTTCGGTGATAGGGCGACATGGCCGGAGTATGATGCAATCCGATGAGGGATGACATGATGGCCAAGGCTCTTAAGTCCCGATCAGCTTCACCAACACCCGTTTTCGGCGCTTCCCATCAAACTCACCGTAAAAGATTTGCTCCCAGGGCCCAAAGTCGAGGCGTCCCTCGGTGATCGCCACGACCACTTCGCGGCCCATGATCTGACGTTTGAGGTGCGCATCGCCATTATCTTCCCCGGTCTCATTGTGCTGATACCGACTGAGCGGTTGATGGGCGGCAAGCTCTTCCAGCCAGCGCTCAAAATCTCTGTGGAGTCCCCGTTCATCGTCATTGATGAAGACCGAGGCGGTGATGTGCATGGCATTGATAAGCGCGAGACCCTCCTGAATACCACTTTCATGGAGACAGCGATCGACGTCTTGGGTGATGTTGATAAAACCCATGCGTTTGGGGGTCTCAAACCAAAGTTCTTTGCGGAAGCTTTTCATGATCTTTTGGGGGGGAAGCTTAGGGGGGATGATCGATTCTAACAGTGGACCAAAGCCAGGGGCTCTCTCTTAAGGCGCCTTGCCCCGAATCTTTGGGGGCTTATCCCCTCAATGGGACCCCAGAGGGCGGTGACCTTACATCTGGCGCTTAGCAAAATCGCCCCAGCGTTATATGATGGTCACCCCTATTCGTATTTTGTCTTGAGGCAATGATTTCCCGTACCGCTGAAGTTGTTCGTAATACCGCCGAGACGAAGATCCGGGTCGCTATCAACCTGGACGGGTCGGGTGCGACTCGTTTTGAGACCGGTGTCCCCTTTCTGGAGCATATGCTGGACCAGATTGCGCGCCATGGTCTTATCGATCTGGATATCACCGCCGTCGGTGATCTTGCGATTGATGCCCATCACACCGTTGAGGATATCGGGATCACTCTGGGGATGGCCTTTGCTGAGGCGGTCGCTGATAAGCGCGGCATCCGGCGTTACGGCCATAGCTACGTGCCGCTCGATGAAGCCTTATCGCGGGTCGTCGTCGATTTCTCTGGACGTCCCGGTCTGATCTATGAGGTGGACTATCGGCGCGGGCAGATTGGCGGCTTTGATGTGGATCTCTTTGGCGAATTTTTTAGGGGGTTTGTCAATCATGCCCGACTGACCCTTCATATCGACAGCTTAAGGGGGCAAAACGCCCACCACATTGCCGAGACCGTGTTCAAGGCCTTTGGTAGAGCTCTCCGCATGGCCCTTGAAAGCGATGATCGGATGGGCGGCATCATTCCTTCGACCAAAGGTTCTCTCTAGAGACCAAGCTTCGTTTTTTTTCGAAAGTCTTACTATGTCTACGGTCGCCGTCATTGATTACGGGATGGGTAATCTCCATTCCATTGCTAAAGCACTCCAGCATGCCGATCCGGCCACGACGGTCGAGGTGAGCGCGGACCCTCAAGTGATCCTTGCGGCCGATCGCGTGGTTTTCCCGGGGGTGGGTGCCATGCGTGACTGTATGGCGGCCCTTCAGGCGAGGGATCTGGTGCCCGTGATCAAGACGGCGGCTGCTTCGCGACCACTGCTTGGGATTTGTCTCGGTATGCAGGCGCTCCTCGAGCACAGTGAAGAAAATGAGGGGACGGCTTGCCTTGGATTGATTCCGGGCGAGGTGGTCCGTTTCGATCAGAACATTAAGGATTCAAACGGTATCCAGCTCAAGATTCCTCATATGGGTTGGAATCGAGTGACGCCCACGGGTGCCCATCCGCTCTTTGAGGGACTCAAGGGAAGTCCCTGGTTTTACTTTGTACACAGTTATTATGTAGAGCCTCTTAACGCCGTCGATATTGCGGCGACAACCGATTATCCTGTGCCATTTGCCGCGGCATTGGCCAAGGGCTATCTTTTGGCGGTGCAATTTCACCCGGAGAAAAGCCAGGCGGCGGGCCTTCGCCTGTTGGCCAATTTTCTTCATTGGACGCCCTAATCGTCAGGCGTCCTTTGTCCCTATTGACCTGAAACATAAGGAGATTCTTCATGCTTCTGATACCGGCTATCGACCTCAAGGATGGCAAGTGTGTCCGCCTTCGTCAGGGGCGCATGGAAGACGATACGGTTTTTTCCGAGGACCCTCTGGCGGTTGCCGGGCAGTGGGTTCAAGATGGCGCGACGCGGATTCACCTCGTGGACCTTGATGGTGCCTTCGCCGGAAAGCCTCGGAATGGCGGCGTGATTGAGGCGATCTCAAAAGCCTATCCGGACGTCCAAATTCAGGTGGGTGGTGGGATCCGGGATGAAGACACCATTCAGGCTTATTTGAATGCAGGGGTCGACTTTGTCATCTTGGGCACCAAGGCCGTGAGTAGCCCCCATTTCGTGCCGCAAGTCGCCGCCGAGTTCCCCAACCATATTATCGTCGGCCTCGATGCTCGGGATGGCAAAGTAGCCATAGACGGTTGGTCGAAATTGTCACAACACGATGTCATCGACCTCGCTAAAAAGTTCGAAGACGATGGAGTTGAAGCCATTATTTACACGGATATCGCCCGGGATGGGATGATGCAGGGAGTCAATGTGGAGGCCACGGCGCGGTTAGCAAGGGCCATTCGGATTCCGGTCATTGCCTCTGGGGGGATTCATGGGCTCGAAGATATCCATGCCCTCGGCGCGGTCGTTGGGGATGGGGTGACTGGGGCCATTACCGGCCGGGCTATTTATGAGGGGACGCTCAATTTCAAAGAGGCCCGGATCATTGCTGAGCAATATTAACCATGCTGGCTAAACGCATCATTCCCTGTCTTGACGTCGATAATGGCCGTGTCGTTAAGGGGGTCAAGTTTCTCGAGATCAAAGACGCTGGGGATCCGGTGGAGATTGCCCGTCGTTATGATCTTGAAGGAGCGGATGAATTGACGTTCCTCGATATCACGGCCAGTTCGGATGATCGAGAGACCATGGTGCATGTGGTGGAAAAGGTCGCCGGTGAAATCTTTATTCCCTTGACGGTGGGTGGGGGCATCAGGACGTTGGAGGACATCCGGAGAATGTTGAATGCCGGGGCTGACAAGGTCAGTATCAACAGCGCAGCCGTTCATCGTCCGGAGTTTGTGAAGGAGGCGGCCGAGCGTTTTGGATCCCAGTGCATCGTGGTGGCTATTGACGCTAAAAAGGTCTCTGAAGAGCCACAGCGCTGGGAGATTTTTACCCACGGTGGCCGCAAGCCAACGGGCCTTGATGCCATCGAGTGGGCCCAAAAAATGGTGGCTCTCGGTGCCGGTGAGATTCTTTTGACCAGCATGGACCGGGATGGCACTAAGCAAGGGTTCGATCTCGCGCTCACGCGGGCGGTGAGTGAAGCGGTGCCTGTTCCCGTGATTGCCTCCGGTGGCGTGGGTAACCTCGATCATCTGGCTGAAGGGGTGACCCTTGGCAAGGCCGATGCAGTCCTTGCGGCCAGTATCTTTCATTTTGGCGAATTTGCCATTCGCGAGGCCAAGACGCATCTGGCTCAGCGAGGCATTGAGGTTCGCCTGTGACCTCCTGGCTCGATGAGGTTCGCTGGAATGACGACGGGCTGGTCCCCGCCATTGCGCAGGAAGTCTCGAGTGGGACGGTGCTGATGGTTGCTTGGATGAATCGGGAGTCGCTGCGGCTGACCTTCGAGGAGGGCTTTGCTGTCTATTGGTCGCGTTCCCGCCAGAAGCTATGGCGTAAAGGGGAGAGCTCAGGTCATCGGCAAAAAGTCGCTGACATCCGACTTGACTGCGACGAGGACGTGATTCTTCTTAAAGTTGAGCAAGAGGGCGGCATGGCCTGCCATACCGGGCGCCATCATTGTTTCTATCGCCGTCTCCATGGTGGTCAGTGGGAGCAGGTAGAACCTGTTCTCAAGGCCCCTGAAGACATCTACGGATCGATCTGATGGATATTCTCAATGCACTTGCAGACGTTCTAGACGCCAGGAAACAGCAGGATCCCGAGCGTTCCTATGTGGCGAAACTTCACAGTAAGGGTCTCGATGCCATTCTTAAAAAGATCGGTGAGGAGGCCACGGAAACCGTGATGGCCGCCAAGGATGGTGTTCCTGAGAAGATTGTCTACGAGGTGGCTGATCTTTGGTTTCATACGCTGATTCTCTTGTCACACCAGGGTCTTCGGCCCCAGGAGGTTTTGAGGGAGCTTGAGCGTCGTTTTGGTCTTTCCGGGCTGGATGAGAAAGCCTCGAGGCCTGACCCATGAACATTCGGCCTTTCCATGGCCGTGAACCGGTGCTCGAAGAGGGTGTCTTCATTGATCCGACCGCCGTGGTGATTGGTGATGTCACCTTGGGACGCGATGTCTCCATCTGGCCGGGTGCCATTCTTCGGGGCGACGTCAACTTTATCCGCATCGGCGAAGAGACCAATATTCAAGATGGCGCCGTGCTTCATGTAACACATCGCAGCGAGGCCAACCCTCAAGGTTACCCCTTGGTGGTCGGTGCTGGCGTGACCGTAGGGCACAAGGCGGTTCTGCATGGGGCTCGTATTGGTGACCTCTGTCTGATTGGGATTGGGGCCTTAGTGATGGATGGCGCGGTGATCGAAGATCGGGTGATGGTCGGCGCCGGTGCTTTGGTGCCGCCTGGAAAGCGACTTGAAAGTGGTTACCTCTATGTGGGGAGCCCGGCCCGTCCGGCAAGAACGCTCCGTGATGAGGAGCTTGAATATCTGAGTTACTCGAAAGAGGGTTATGTCCGTCTCAAACAGCAGCATCAGGCCATGTTGACCTCGCTGGTCTAACGAGCCCTTTGGAGGGTTTCGATGACGGGGGCTGTTTCAGGACGGATCCCCCGCCAGAGAAAAAAGGCCTCGGCCGCCTGTTCGACCAACATACCTATACCATCGCTGCTGATGGCAGCGCCATGCTGAAGTCCCCACTCAACGAAGGGGGTTGGCTCCTTGCCATAGGCTAGATCGTAGCAGGTCCCCCCATCGGCGAGGATGTGCTCCGGTAGGGGTGGCAAATCCCCCGAGAGGCTGGCGGCGGTTGCATTCAGAATGATGTCGTACGGCGGGTCTTGGAGCGCCTCCATCGGCACTGCCTTGAGGGGGCCAAGATCCTCAAACTCAAGCACCAGCTGCAGCGCCTTTTCAGCGGTTCGGTTGGTGAGGGTCACGGCGGCAGGCCCCAGTTTCAGGAGCGGCTCGAGGATGCCTCTGGTCGCGCCACCGGCCCCGAGGATCAAAATCCGTTGCCCCCTCATCGGGATCCCAAGGTTTAGGGTCAAATCCCGAACCAAGCCTCTGCCATCGGTATTATCGCCATGAATGTGGCCATCGGGACTCACAAGAAAGGTGTTCACTGCCTTGCTCCGTGCCGCCTCGGGGCTGACGGAGTGGGCCATGCGGAAGGCGAGTTCCTTCAGAGGGACGGTGAGATTGAGCCCCCGTCCTCCTGATGCGATAAAGCGGCCAACCGCCTCTTCGAAGTCCTCAGGGGGAACATCCTCGGCCTCATAGGTCATCGCCTGTTTTGTCGCCGCCGCAAAGAGGGTATGGATTCTCGGCGATTGGCTATGCGCGATGGGGTGGCCAAAAACGGCATAGTGATCAGGGGGGGTCATCGGCCCTGTATCCAGCGAGCGATGTCTTTGGCCGAGTAGGTCAATATCGCATCGGCGCCCGCCCGTTTGAGGCAAATAATCGATTCCATGACCGTCTTTTCTTCATCCAGCCACCCTTCGAGAGCCGCCGCTTTAAGCATGGCGTATTCACCGCTCACCTGATAGGCAAAGGTCGGTACACCAAACCGTTCCTTGATGTCGCGGATGATATCGAGGTAGGGAAGACCGGGTTTGACCATGACCATGTCAGCGCCTTCCTCAAGGTCGAGAGCGACTTCGCGTAAGGCCTCCATCCGGTTAGCAGGATCCATCTGATAGCTCCATTTGTTGCCTCCGGCGAGGTTTGCAGCAGATCCAACGGCATCCCGAAAGGGCCCATAAAAGGCAGAAGCATATTTGGCGGAATAGGCCAGGATCCGGGTTGAAATCGCACCCTCTGATTCGAGGGCATCGCGAATAGCACCAATGCGGCCATCCATCATATCGGAGGGTGCCACGATGTCGGCTCCGGCCTTAGCATGGCTCAATGCCTGACGAATTAGGACCTCCACGGTTTCATCATTGAGGACATAGCCCGAGTCATCAAGGAGCCCGTCCTGACCGTGGCTGGTAAAAGGATCAAGGGCAACATCCGAAATGACGCCAAGATGGGGGTGGGCGGATTTGATGGCGCGGATCGCTCGCTGCGCGAGCCCTTCTGGATTGAAGGCCTCATGGGCGTCGAGGCTCTTTTGAGCTGCGGGGATCACCGGAAATAAAGCGATTGCCGGAATGCCGAGATCTGCGGCGACAGCGCACTCCTCGAGGAGGAGGTCAAGGCTGAGCCTCGCCACGCCCGGCATGGAGTGAACGGCTTCCCGGACGTTCAAGCCCTCGGTGACAAAAAGGGGATAGATGAGGTCTGCGCTGGTCACGAGGGTTTCGCGCATCAGACGTCGGCTAAAATCGTCTCGGCGCATCCTTCGAGGGCGCTGTCTCATGGGCCTGGGAAGAGATGAATGGGGCATGGTGGGGTCTTTTCTGTCCAGTTGCGTCGTAGTTTATTCGAGGCGCAGGGGTTATGATAGGCGGATGTGATTTTCCTTGGAGAAAGAGTATGAAATCGAAGAACACCCTCTGGGGTTTGAGTGTGTGGCTGATGGCGGGGTGCCTCGGCTTTGTGGGGTTTCAGTCTCTGGCATCGGCGGAAGAGGCGCTGACGGCGCCGCAGAAAGTCATACAGTTGACCGCGAATCAGTTGCAGGTTTCCTTGCAGAAGCCCGAATATAAAACGAATTTCAAGAAGGCCACAGGGCTGGTGGATCAGATCATTAATCCCCACGTTGATTTTGATCGGGTATCGGTTTTGGTCTTGGGTAAAAATTGGCGAACAGCCACCCCTGAACAACGAGAGCAGTTCAAGCAGGAGTTCCGTATGCTGCTCATAAGGACCTATACGCGGGCCTTCACCGAGTATGCCGACTGGAAGATTCGCTACCTGCCGATGGAGGAGGACGCCGGTGAAAAGAAGGTCATGGTTAAAACTGAAATCCTCCCATCAGGAGGTAAGCCGGTCGCGGTCAATTACCGGATGATCCAAGACGGTAACGACTGGAAGGTTTTCGATATTCTTATCGAGGGCATTAGTCTTCTTCAGAACTATCGGACGAGCTTCAGTGACGAGCTGGAGCAGTCAGGTTCATTGGATCAGTTGATCTCCCATCTTTCCGAGCGCAACGCAGGAAGTTGAGCGGATGGTCTTTAAAGCGATCGGTTTATAGCCAGTCCCTGGGCTTGAGATAGTTGAGGTAGAGATCCTCTTCGGGTGTGAAAGGTTCAGGGCGCCAGTTATAGCGCCATTGGGCTACGGGTGGCATCGACATCAAGATGGATTCTGTCCGCCCCCCCGACTGGAGGCCAAACAGGGTGCCCCGATCATAGACCAGGTTGAACTCGACGTAGCGACCACGACGATAAAGCTGAAAGTCGCGCTGGCGCTCCCCAAAGGGGATTGATTTCCGGCGCTGAACGATGGGGAGATAGGCGCTCAGATAGTGATCGCCCACACTTTGCATGAATTCAAAGCAACGCTCAAAGCCCCAGGCGTTGAGATCATCAAAAAACAACCCCCCAACACCTCGCGTTTCATTCCGGTGTTTCAGGAAGAAGTAGTCATCACACCATTTCTTGTATTGAGGATAGACCTCTTCACCAAAGGGACGACAGGCCTCGCGAGCGCTTTGGTGCCAGCTGACTGCGTCTTCTTCGAAGGGGTAATAGGGGGTCAGGTCAAATCCGCCGCCGAACCACCAAACCGGTGGCTCATTCTCTTTTTCGGCAAGGAAGAAGCGAACATTGGCGTGCGAGGTGGGTACATAGGGGTTTCGAGGATGAATCACCAGGGAGACTCCCAGGGCTTGAAATCCGCGTCCTGCAAGATCAGTGCGATGGGCGGTCGCCGATGCCGGGAGGGCTTTTCCTATGACGTGGGAAAAGTTGACGCCCCCCTGCTCAATGACCGAACCACCTGCCAAAACGCGCGTCCTGCCCCCGCCGATGCCGCTGTCGTAGGTCCATTGATCCTCTTCGAAAGCAGCCTCAGGCTCTTCGGCCCCAAGGCTTTGGCAAATCCGGTCCTGGAGATCTAAAAGGTAATGTTTGACGGACTCGATGGAGGGTGTAGACATGATGAGCCTCGATGGGGCGGAGGGGCTTGCAGGCGTCCTGCTCGCCAGCAGGATGGGCCGGCAAGGGGCGGGTAGTGGAGTGAAATACTAACATGACGAGTAGGGTTTTTCAGTCACGCGATGTCCCCTTCAGCCTCTACGAGGAGGTCCTTGAGGTTCTTATGAGGCCCCGTTTTAGCCCCTTGGGACACCTGGTCGAGGGTGTTCTTGAGAGCGCCTTTGAGGCGGAAGCCCATGGCGATTGGTCTCGTTGGTGTTCCGTACTTAAAAGGCTTCCCGAAGGTCTCTCTGAGGGTGTGAGGCTTGATGGGCCGGCAGTGACGGTTAAAGGAGCGCTCGATCTAGACCAGCGTCTGGCCCTTGAAGAGGATCTTCGAGGCCTTCATCCGTGGCGCAAGGGGCCTTACGATCTCTTTGATGTCTTCATTGATACCGAGTGGCGATCCGATCTCAAGTGGGATCGCCTTTTAGGGGCCATTCAACCCCTTCAAGGGCGAACCGTGCTGGACGTTGGCTGCGGTAATGGCTATCACCTTTGGCGGATGCTCGGGTCAGGGGCCGCCAGAGCAATCGGGATTGATCCCACCCTTCTGAGTGTCGCTCAATTTTTAGCCGTCAAGCGATTGGCTGGCCGTTTTCCGGTGGATGTCCTCCCGATGGGTATCGAGGCTTTACCGCCCCAGATGAGGGCTTTCGATACGGTCTTTTCAATGGGCATCCTTTACCACCGAAGGTCACCTATGGATCACCTTTTGGAGCTTAAAGGAGCACTTCGGGCGGGGGGGGAGTTGGTCCTTGAGACACTGGTGATTGAGGGCGGGGAGGGCCAGGTGCTGGTCCCTGAGGATCGTTATGCGCAAATGCGCAATGTCTGGTTTATTCCATCCCCCTTGACCTTGGTTGGATGGCTAAGGCGCTGTGGCTTCAAAGCGGTACGACTGGTCGATGTCTCGGTCACGACACCGCTTGAACAAAGGCGGACACCCTGGATGCAATTTCAATCTTTGGAGGACTTTCTGGATCCTTTGGATCCTCAAAGAACCCTTGAGGGGCTCCCTTCACCGCGGCGCGCGATCTTCCTCGCGGAAAGTGCTTGAAGCGCTGAAGGATCCGCTACAATCCTCCCCTTTAAATCGGCAGTGGCAAAGATGAGTACCCCCCGCATTGGTTTTGTCAGCCTTGGCTGCCCCAAGGCCCTGGTCGACAGTGAACGCATCCTGACTCAGCTGCGAGCTCAGGGTTATGAGCTCGTCAAACACTATCAGGATGCTGATCTCGTCGTGGTGAATACCTGTGGTTTCATTGATGCGGCGGTCGAGGAGTCGCTCGATGCGATTGGCGAGGCCTTGGAACACAATGGCAAGGTGATTGTGACGGGGTGTCTTGGCGCTCGGGAGGAAGAGATTCGATCAAGACATCCCAAAGTGCTCAAGATCACAGGAGCTCATGCCTATGAAGCGGTCGTCGATGCGGTGCACGAACATCTGCCGCCACGCCATGACCCCTTCACGGACCTGGTTCCGCCAGAGGGCATTAAGCTGACCCCGAGGCACTATGCCTACCTTAAGATTTCTGAAGGCTGTAATCACCGCTGCAGTTTCTGCATCATTCCCTCGATGCGGGGGGATCTCCTGAGTCGACCGGTGGGTGAGGTGCTCGGTGAGGCTGAACGACTGGTCCATGCCGGGGTCAAGGAGCTCTTGGTGGTATCGCAGGACACCAGCGCCTACGGCGTTGATCGGGGTTACCGGACCGATTTCTGGAATGGGCGGCCGGTTAAGACCCGATTCCTTGAGCTGGCTGCTGCACTGGGTGAGCTTGATGCCTGGGTCAGGCTTCACTACGTCTATCCCTATCCTCACGTCGATCAGGTGATACCGCTGATGGCGGAGGGCCTCATTCTGCCCTATCTGGATATTCCTTTTCAGCATGCCAGCGAACGTATTCTCAAACTGATGAAGCGCCCTGCAGCGGCCGAGAATGCGCTGGCCCGCATCAAGGCGTGGCGGGAGATCTGCCCTGATCTCACCCTTCGCAGCACCTTTATCGTCGGCTTCCCCGGTGAAACCGAGGAGGAATTTGAGGAACTTCTTGATTTTCTCGATCGGGCACAACTCGACCGTGTTGGCGCCTTTGCCTATTCCCCCGTCAAAGGGGCGAAGGCCAATGACTTACCGAATCCTGTTGGAGAGGATATCAAAGAGGAACGGCTCGAGCGCTTTATGGCTTTTCAAACGGCCATCAGTGCAGATCGACTGTCCCGAAAAGTGGGTCAAAGGGTTTGGGTTTTGGTGGATGAAGTCGTCGAAGAAGGGGCGGTGGCGAGGACTCAGGCGGATGCGCCTGAAATCGATGGGCAAGTGTTTATCGATCGAGCCACTCACCTCAAGGTGGGTGATCAGGTTGAAGTGATCATTGAAGAGGCCGACGAGCACGACCTTTGGGCGCATCTGGCGCCGATCGCGCCAGAAGGCTCTTAGCTTGATGCTTCAGTGGTGATGACCACCGGCTCCGTGCACATGACCATGTTCCAATTCTTCGTGAGTCGCCTCCCGAATATCGGTCACTTCCACATCGAAATGGAGGGTGATCCCAGCCATGGGGTGGTTACCGTCAAGAATGACCTCGTCCCCATCGATATCGATGACGGTGACTAGCTGAATCCCATCCGGCGACTGCGCCTGGAACTGCATGCCAGGCTCAATGTCATCGACGCCTTCGAAGGCGCTGCGCGGAACCGATTGGACCATCTCATTATCTCGAACGCCATAACCGTCTTCGGGGGCGATTTCGATTTTGAAGGTGTCGCCGATCGAGCGGCCGGTCAGGGCCTTCTCAAGTCCCGGAATAATATTGCCAAAACCATGAAGGTAGGCGAGGGGATCTTGGTCCTTGGAGCTGTCAAGAAGGTCACCCTCCTCATTCGTCAGGGTGTAGTGAATCATGACAACTTTGTCGTTTGCAATCTGCATGGGGTTCTCAGTTGGCGTTAAAAAGGTGGCATGATAGCGGTTTTCACTAGGGCCGGCACTTTTGCCAGAGCCTTCCCCGTCAGTTAAGATTGCCGGTGGTATCCGTCTTTCCACCCTTCACTTTTAGACACCATTCTGTCCATTCTCAATTTCATTAAGGGACTTCTGAGGCCGCAAGAGGCGACGGCAGCGTCTGGGGAGCCGGCTGGTTCTGGGTTGCCTAGGGTTTATGCGCGCTCGGAACACAATATCTCGCGTTCACTGGTCAGTGAGAACGCGTTGAAGGTTCTCTATCGCCTGAAGAAGGAGGGCTATGAGGCCTATCTGGTCGGCGGTTGTGTCCGCGATCTTCTTTTAGGGCGGGAGCCTAAGGATTTTGATGTGGTCACCGATGCCCATCCTGAAGAAATTCGTCAGGTGTTTAGGAACTGTCGCTTGATTGGTCGCCGCTTTCGCTTAGCCCATGTCCATTTTGGCCAGGAAATTATCGAAGTCGCTACTTTTAGGGCGCTTCAGGCTGAGGGCTCTCATCACGAGCGGGTTCTCGAAAATGGTCGCATTCTGAGGGATAACGCCTACGGAACCATTGAGGAAGATGCCTTTCGCCGTGATTTTTCGGTCAACGCGCTTTACTACAACATCAATGATTTTTCCGTGGTGGATTTTGTGGGTGGCATGGAGGACCATCGCGCATCGATGATGCGTTTGATTGGTGATCCTGAGAAACGCTTCCGGGAGGATCCGGTCCGAATGCTCAGAGCGGTGCGCTTCGCCGTTCGTCTCGGATTCAAGATCCATCAACAATCGGCCGAGCCCATCCCGAGGCTTGCCAATCTCCTTCGCGAAATACCCCCAGCCCGTCTCTTTGATGAAATCATGAAGCTGATGCTGTCGGGTTATGCGGTTCAGAATTTTGAACAACTCCGTCATTTTGGCCTGTTTGGTGCCCTTTTCCCCGAAACGGAGCGCAGCCTCAGTCGTGAACCTGAAGGTTTTCCACTGACGTTTCTTGCCAAGGCGCTGGAAAGAACGGATGAGCGTCTTGCGAATGACCAGTCGGTTGCCCCCTACTTCCTCTTTGCGGCCTTACTCTGGGAGCCGGTGAGGGCGCGTGCCGGAAAGTTGATCGAGGGAGGGGAGAATGCCATCCTGGCCTATCAGGATGCCGGCAATGAGGTGATCAACCGTCAGTTGCGTCTGATTGCCCTCCCTAAGAGCATTGGGATGCCGGTCCGGGAGTTATGGGCGTTGCAACCTCGTTTTGAAATGATCCAAGGCGGGCGTCCGTTCCGCCTCCTCGGCCATCCGCGCTTTAGGGCGGCTTATGACTTTCTGATTCTTAGGGCCGAGACGGGTGAGGCTGATCCTGTCTTAGCGGATTGGTGGACCCGTTTCCAAAGTGCCGGGGAAGCGGAACAGAAGTCGATGGTTCGTTCGGGTAACCGGGCGCCATCATCCCGCAATCGGACCCGCAAGCGAAGGTCACGCAGCAAAACCACTCGGACACCCCCTGTGGCATGATCTCATGACCATGAGAGCGTACATAGGTCTGGGTGGTAATCTCGAAAAGCCGCAACAACACCTTCTGGAGGCCCGGCATGAAATTGCCTCGCTCCATGGGGTGGAGGCGCTGGCTTTCTCTCCTCTTTACCGGAGTGCTCCGATGGGGCCTAGGGATCAGCCGGACTACATCAATGCCGTGATGGCGATCGAGACGCAACTGCCCCCTCTTGAATTGCTGGATAGTCTCCAGGCCATTGAGGCCGCTCATGGCCGCGTTCGGCAGGGTGAACGCTGGGGGCCGAGGACCCTTGATCTCGATCTCCTCGTGTATGGCGATCGAGAGATCCAAAGCGAGCGTTTGACGGTGCCGCATCCCGGGATCTCGTTGCGGCGGTTTGTGCTGTTGCCGCTTCATGACATTGAACCCCACCTTGAAATTCCAGGGTTGGGGTCCCTCGAAAGCTTGCTGGCGGCATGTCCCTCGGATGGTTGGGCCTTGATCTTGGAGGCGGAAGGCGGATAAGGATATGACGGTTCCTGAACTTTTAGAGATGAAAGAACGCGGCCAGCCCATCGTGGCGTTGACCGCCTATGATGCGAGTATGGCCGCCTTAATGGATGAGGCGGGTACCGATATCCTTTTGGTGGGGGACTCCCTTGGCATGGTGATTCAGGGACATGACACCACCTTGCCGGTGACCCTTGATCAGATGGTCTACCACGGGGCTTGTGTGCGTCGTGGCCGCTCGAACGCCCTGCAAATTGTTGACCTCCCATTTATGTCGACAGCCACCGAGGTGTTGGCGCTGCATCATGCCGCAAGGCTCATGCAAGAGGGTGGGGCCCATATGGTTAAACTCGAAGGTGGGCAAGCGGTGGCTCCGATCGTTGCGGCCTTGACCGCCCATCACGTCCCCGTGTGTGGTCATATCGGCTTATTGCCACAAGCCATCCACCAACTTGGAGGCTATCAGGTCCAGGGCAGGGATCTGATCGCCGCTGAACGCCTCCTGGCAGATGCCTTGAGCCTCGAGGCAGCGGGAGCCTCCCTTCTGGTTCTTGAATGTATTCCGGCCAGCCTCGCTAAGGACATTACCCGGCGGCTGACCATTCCAACCATAGGCATAGGTGCTGGCGCAGCGTGTGACGGTCAGGTCTTGGTGGCGTATGACCTGTTGGGTATAAGTCCCCACACCCCGAAGTTCTGCCGCAACTTTATGGTCGGCGCTGAGAGCATCGGCGACGCTTTTCATCGCTACGTCAAAGCCGTGCGTGATCGCTCTTTCCCGGCCGCTGAGCACAGCTTCTAGTCCATGGAGACTTTCGAGACCATTGAGGGGCTTAAAAAGGCGGTGGTTGAAATTCGTCGTCGCGGCGAGTCCCTCGCCTTGGTGCCCACGATGGGCCATCTGCATGAAGGTCATTTGCAATTAGTCCGCACGGCTCGTCAATGGGCCGACCGCGTCATCGTCAGTCTTTACGTCAACCCCTTTCAGTTCGGTCCAGCCGAGGACTTTTCTTCCTACCCCAGAACGCCAGAGGCAGACGCCGAAGCACTCCTGAGGGAAAACGTTGATGGATTATTCTTGCCGGCGACGGAGGAACTCTACCCTCGCCCCCCAGAGGCGATGACCTTTGTCGAGGTGCCGGCGCTCTCAGATACCCTTTGCGGGGCCTTCCGACCGGGACATTTTCGGGGGGTTGCGACCGTGGTTCTTAAGCTCTTTCATCTGGTAGAGCCCGATGTGGCTGTTTTTGGTGAAAAGGACTTCCAGCAGCTCGCCGTGATCAGACGCTTGGTCGAGGATCTCCATCTGCCGATTAAGATCGTAGGCGTACCCACGGTGCGTGAGGCCGATGGGTTAGCTAGAAGCTCGCGAAACTCCTACCTCTCAGCGATCGAGAGACCCCTGGCTGGAGCGCTCTTTGGCGCGCTAAATGAAGCCGCTTCGGCTTTAGATCGGGGGCTGACGGCATACGATGAGATCGCTGCAGAGGGTCGACACGTCCTTGAATCAAAAGGATTCGAAGTGGATTATTTCGCGATCCGTTGTCTCGATGATCTTGGGATTCCAGGACCTTTAGAGCCGCGCCTCGTCATTCTGGTGGCCGCCCGTCTTGGTCGGACCCGCCTCATCGATAACCTCATCGTTCAAAGAGGCTAGGCTGGATGCGGCGAGCGTCGATGACCGCTCGCAGCGGGCGCTAGGTCCGAAAGAGAGTGCCCAAGGGCCGCCTTAATAATATCGTCGCGAACGAATTGATCGGATTCATGACGGACAAATTCCGCAAATTCGGTGGCGACCGCCGATAGGCGTTTACCCGCTCGATGCACAATGAACCACTGCCTCAGGATCGGGAAGCACTCCGCGTCAATGACGGTTAGTCGGCCGCTTTCGAGCTCTCTTTCGAGGGTATGAATTGAGACAATCCCGAGTCCAAGGCCCTCCTCAACCCCTTGCTTGATGGCGGTATTGGTATTCATTTCCATGCTGACGCTGAGGTGAACACCGCGTTCGGCGAGGAAGCGTTCCACCGAGTTGCGAGTGCCTGAGCCGATCTCGCGCATGATGAAGGTCTCGCAGGACAACTCATTTAAGGGAATCTTCGGTTGGCCGGCCAGCGGATGATTTGAAGGAGCGATAATCACCAAGGGGTTGATAAGAAAAGACTCCGCTTCAAGATCTTGATGATCTGGGGGCTGGCCCATGAGCAGCAAGTCTGCCTCATTGTCCTCGAGATTCTGAAGAAGTCCTTTTCGGTTGGTGACTTTAAAGCTGACCCGAACTTTAGGGTGGCGACGGCAGAATTCTCCAAGGAGGCGAATGGCGAAGTAGTGGACGGTGTTGGCAACCGAGACATTGAGGCGGCCGGTTTCGGTGCCTTTCATTTCTTCAATCAGCTGTTCAGCCTCATTCAGCTGATGCGCGATATTTCGGCTCAACTGGTAAAGCTCTTCACCGGCTCTCGTTAAATAGATCTTTTTGCCGAGCCGTTCAAAAAGTGGGAGGCCCACGGCCTCCTCAAACTGCTTGATCTGCATTGAAACGGCCGGTTGCGTCAAAAACAGTTCCTCAGCCGCGCGGGTAAAGCTGAGGCGGCGCGCGACGCGTTCAAAGACTTCAAGTTGGCGAAGGGTAATGTTCATAGGCTCAGAGGATCAATCATTAGGGAAACATTATCATATCGGTAAGAAATACTGACTTTTCCTTATGGGTTGAAGCCGCTAGAGTGTGCGGCCGTTTAGCATCGGTGTCGCCATGGTAGGGCATGGTAACGTCTCAAATCCCATCCAATGTCTGAGGGTCGTGACAAATGGGGTGTTGCTGTTAGATAATTGTCCGTTCCGTATTTATCAACAATCTTTAAGGAGAACATCATGCCGTCGCGCCGAGAACTAGCGAACGCCATCCGCGCTCTGAGCATGGACGCTGTGCAGAAAGCGAATTCCGGTCACCCGGGAGCGCCAATGGGTATGGCCGACATTGCCGAGGTTTTGTGGAATGACTATATGCGCCACAACCCCGTCAATCCAAAATGGCCTGATCGCGACCGCTTTGTGCTGTCGAATGGCCATGGCTCAATGCTGATCTACTCATTGCTGCACCTGACCGGTTATGATTTATCGATTGAGGAACTCAAGCGTTTCCGCCAATTGCATTCCAAGACGCCGGGTCATCCCGAGTATGGTTATGCGCCTGGTGTTGAGACGACGACGGGTCCTCTTGGGCAAGGCATTACGAACGCTGTAGGCATGGCGGTTGCCGAGCGCACACTGGCTGGCCAGTTCAACCGTAAAGGCCATGAGATTGTTGACCACCACACCTATGTCTTCCTGGGTGATGGCTGTCTGATGGAAGGGATTTCGCACGAAGCTTGTTCTCTCGCCGGCTCGATGAAGCTCGGTAAGCTGATTGCCTTCTACGATGACAATAATATCTCTATCGATGGCGAGGTTCGCGGTCATGGCGATACGCCAGGCTGGTTCCTTGATAATACCCCGATGCGTTTTGAAGCCTACGGATGGCATGTCATTCCGAAGGTCGATGGCCATGACCCTGCGGCGGTGAAGAAGGCGATCGAAGAAGCCCGTGCCGTGACGGACAAGCCATCGATCATCTGCTGTCAAACCATCATCGGCTTCGGTTCCCCCAACAAGCAGGGTAAGGAAGAATGCCATGGCGCAGCACTTGGCAATGATGAAATTGCACTGACCCGGGAAAATCTCGGCTGGAAGCATGCGCCTTTTGAGATTCCTCAAGACATCTATGAAGGTTGGGATGCGAAGGAAATCGGTGCCAAGGTCGAAAACGACTGGAATAACCGTTTCGAAAATTACCGCAGCGAATTCCCTGAACTTGCGGCTGAATTTGAACGTCGGATGGCGGGTGAACTGCCGCGCGATTGGGCTCAGAAATCTCAGGCATTCGTCAATCAGGTGAATGAGAAGGGTGAAACGATTGCAAGCCGCAAGGCCTCTCAGAATACCCTCAACGGTTTTGGTCCCCTGCTGCCTGAATTGATGGGTGGCTCTGCAGACCTCGCGGGTTCCAACCTGACGCTTTGGTCTGGTTGCAAGGACGTCAGTGCGCAAGGCCATGATGGGAACTACATCCATTATGGTGTTCGTGAATTCGGCATGTCTGCCATCATGAATGGGATCACTGTCCATGGTGGCTTCAAGCCGTATGGTGCGACCTTCCTGATGTTCTCGGAATATGCGCGTAATGCGCTCAGAATGGCGGCCCTGATGAAGATCCCCGCGATCTTCGTCTATACCCATGACTCGATCGGTCTCGGTGAAGATGGCCCGACTCATCAGCCGGTAGAACAGACCGCGACGCTCCGGATGATTCCGAACATGCAGGTCTGGCGTCCTTCAGATGCCGTTGAGTCAGCGGTGGCCTGGAAGGTCGCCATTGAGCGCCCAGATGGCCCAAGCACGCTGATCTTCTCGCGTCAGAATCTGATGCATGTGAGCCGGACAGCGGATCAGATTGCAGCGATCGAGAAGGGTGGATATGTTCTTCGTGACTGCGACGGGGCGCCGGATGCGATCTTGATTGCCACGGGATCTGAAGTCGAACTGGCCATTAAGGCGCAGGAGGCTTTGGGCCAGAGCGGAAAGAAAGTACGGGTGGTGTCGATGCCTTCGACTAATGCCTTCGACGCACAGCCACAGGCCTATCGCGACAGCGTTCTGCCACCGGCCGTGAGCCGTCGGGTGGTGGTTGAAGCAGGCGTAACGGATGCTTGGTTCAAGTATGTTGGTTTCGGCGGCAAGGTGATTGGTCTTGACCGTTTCGGTGAGTCTGCGCCGGCTGGCGAACTCTTCAAGGAGTTTGGCTTCACGGTCGAAAATGTGGTCAAGACGGTCGAAGAACTGTTCTGATCATCAGAAGGATTCCTTCGGGCTCCCCAGGGGCCCGAAGTTTTACTGAAATATGCGTAATAGAGGATAAACAATGGCGCTAATTTCCCTGAGGCAATTGCTGGATCACGCTGCAGAAAACAACTACGGTGTGCCTTCCTTTAATGTCAACAATTTGGAGCAGATTCAGGCCATCCTTGAGGCTGCGAAGGAAACGGATAGTCCCGTGATCGTGCAGATCTCGGCAGGTGCCCGAAAATATGCGGGTGAGCCGTTCCTGCGCCATCTCATGTATGCGGCGCTTGAAATGTACCCCGAGATTCCCATCTGTGTGCATCAGGATCATGGTGCCTCACCGGCCGTTTGCTTCCGCTCCATTCAGAGTGGATTCAGTTCCGTGATGATGGATGGTTCCTTGCAAGAAGATGCAAAGACGCCCGCTTCCTACGAATACAATGTCGAAGTCACGAGCCGTGTTGCCGAACTGGCCCATGCTTGTGGCGTTTCGGTTGAAGGTGAGCTCGGCTGTCTTGGTTCCCTTGAAGGGGGCAGCAGCATGGATCATTCACAGCTGCTGACGGATCCTGAGGAAGCTGCAGACTTTGTCAAGAAAACCAAGGTGGATGCACTGGCGATTGCTATCGGCACCTCTCATGGCGCTTACAAGTTTACCCGCCCACCCACGGGTGACATTCTGGCGATTGATCGTGTTAAGGCCATCCATGCTCGGATCCCGAGTACCCACCTGGTAATGCATGGCTCTTCTTCGGTCCCACAGGACTGGCTGAAGATCATTAATGAATACGGTGGTGATATGGGTGAAACCTACGGTGTTCCAGTTGAGGAAATCGTAGAAGGCATCAAGCACGGTGTTCGGAAGGTCAATATCGATACCGATCTTCGGATGGCGTCGACCGGCGCAATGAGGAAGTTTTTTGCTGAAAACAAGAAGGAGTTTGACCCTCGTAAATTCCTCGCTGCAGCCACCAAGGGAATGAAGCAGATCTGTAAAGATCGCTACGAAGCCTTTGGTACGGCGGGTAATGCGGCAAAGATCAGGCCAATGAGCCTTGCTCAGATGACGGATCTCTATGCGGCAGGCAAGCTGGATCCTATCATCAAGTAGGATCATCGTTTGATGGATGAAAAAGCGGGGTCATCAACCACCCCGCTTTTTTTATGACTGCGATGCCCGATGGATTTTCCCGTGAGAACATAAAAAAACCGGCCATTAAGGCCGGTTTTTAATCGAGACGCAAATCAGAACGCTTATTCGAGATTTGCGTGACGAGCCCGCATCTCCTCTTCCGCGATCCCCTTCTCATGAATGATGTGGGAGACGGTTGCTTCTAGGAAGACCAGGGTCGATAGTTCAAACACGGTACCCATGGGCATGCCGACCACCTTACCGTAAAGGTCTGGCTGACCGATAGGAATAACCGTATCGGACATGTCTCCAAGGGTGGAGCTGGTTCTTGAAGAAATCAGCACCAGTTTGCCGCCTAATTCCTTGGCGCGTTTTGCGAACGCAATCATGGTCTCCGTTTCGCCAGATCCTGAAATGACGATCAAAAGATCCCCTTTACTCAGGCTTGGCGTCACGATTTCACCGACCACAAACACGTTATAACCACCATGCATTAGACGCATTGCAAAGAATCTTGCAACCAACGCCGAGCGACCGGCGCCCGCAATAAAGATGCGGGTCGCCTGGTCTACCATGGCGGTCAACTGCTGATCATAGTTTTGGTCGGTAGCATCAAGGATGCTTCCGATCTTCTCTATGATGAGTCGACGATGAGCCATCTTATGCCGCCTCGATCAGTTCGCGGATTTCACGAGCAGAGTCTGCTGGTGATGGTGCGCCGTAGATGGCAGCACCGACAACGACGATGCCTGCACCTGAACGTGCAACTTGCTGTGCGGTAGCCTGCTTGATGCCGCCTGCAACCGAGATGCGAACAGGCAAGCCAAGGCGTGCGACCAACTGCAGGTCAGCAAATGGCGTCTGGCCAGCGGCCTGAGCGTCGAGACCGGTGTGAACACCAATGATCTGAGCGCCGAGCTTAGCGGACTCACGGGCAATACCCGCCTTGTCAGGCACGTTGATCAAGTCTACTTGCACTTCCGCGTTGTACTTGTTGGCGGCCTTGATGACACCAGCAATGGTTGGCAAGCCAGAAACACCCAGAACGGTACAGATATCGGCACCCGCTTCATAGAAAGGGGACGCTTCGTATTCACCGGCATCCATGGTCTTAAGGTCAACCAGAAGGAGCTTGTTCGGGAACTTCTTCTTGAGCTCACGGACCAGGGGCAGACCGTTGGCTTTGATGTTTGGGGTGCCGATCTCAAGGATATCGACATAGGGCGCCGCCAGAGTAGCGAGCTTGAAGGTGGTGGCGTTGTCTAGGGAGTCCAGAGCCAACTGAATTAAAGGTCTTGCCATGTTATCTCTCCGATTGTTTATGGTTAATTAATAGCTCGGGTGCGATGCATTTTAGAAACGCACTGTTCCCGAATTTAAGGCAGAAGCCTGAATGCTGTCAACACACGTTTTTTTTTGTTTGATCACGAAGACCTGATCGGCTCTATGATCCTTCCTCGGAGGGGCGCCCTCAAAGCGCCCCCGGTCGCGTGAAGTTTTAGTTTTTAAGGCTAAAACTTTTGCGGGGTGAGGCTTCTTAAGCCGCCAGGCCCTGAGTCTTCAGGTACTTGGCAACGCCGGTTTCAGCAGCGGCTGCAGGTTGAGCTGCACCCGCCATGGCGCTGACATACTTTTCGACCCCTGTTGCACCCTTGGCCACTTGTGGGGCCGCCGCCGCTCCCGGCTTGACTTCGGTTGCGGGCAGTGAGCTGATGTACTTAGCAACGCCGGTTTTGGCCTGGGGCGCACTCTCGGGCATTGCGCTGACGTAACGCTGAACGCCGGTCTCAAGCTTGGCTGGGGCATCTGACAGGTTGTTGACATAGTTCTGGACGCCAGATGCTCCGTTGTTGCTGACAGCAGGAGCTGGGGCAAATCCACCACTGGCTTCCGGCGCGGCCGTCGTGCCTTTCTTGCGGGTTAAAAGGAAAGCACCTGCGGCAACGGCAACACCGAGAAGAATGAAGGGAAGATTGGAGGATTCTTCCTGCTTCGGTGCGGCACTGGCCTGATAGGAGGGGCTTGCGCTGCTGGACGAGGTGCCACTCGATGACCTGTTGCTGCTGGAAGACGTCGTCGAGGTGCTGGTCGAGCTGGCGTTCGCATGCTTGGCAATCAGGTCAGCATCTTGCTTGATGATTTCTGGCTGGAAGTCGGCCGCTGGGTATTGGGATTCAGCGCTCGCCAGAGGACTGGCGATCATCAGTGCTACGAGGACAGTTTTTGTTAGATTTTGGACTTTCACGGCTTTCCCCTCTCAGATGTTTGAAGTAATTGTGGCCCCACGAGGGCGGGCAGCGGGTTATCCCCTACTCGGTAGTATAAGGTGGCCGCCTACCAAATGGAATTGGAATCCGCATCCCCCATGTGAGCGGTCGACATCGTGTTCACATGGTGTGAGCTCCCACGACGCTGATTGGACGGTGGGCTCGGCATGGGTTCGCTTTTTTCCAGGGACTTGGCGACTCGAAGGGATGTTGGCACCCGCAATCGACGGCCCCAAGGCCCCTCGGTGTGGTCATTTCAACCACCGGCGTATTATACGGAGAAACGGCGCTGATAAATACCAACCTGGCGCTTAAGCAGCCGATGGTTTCTCTTGGGCGTTCAGCACAGCAGAGAGGCCAGATCATCCATGTGGTGGAAAATGGTCGTCGTCCCAAGCCTTAGGCGGGTGCCATCGCCTCTGGGAGCGTAGCCGAAGGCCGTCATGCCCGCCCGAAGCGCCGCCTCAACCCCCAGGGGACTATCTTCAATGACCGCGCAGTGGGCGGGATCAATCCCCAGGCGCTCCGCTGCAAACAAGAAAAGACCAGGTTCTGGTTTCCAGCTATCACATTCGTAGGCACTAAAAATCCGGTCTTCAAAGTAATCAAGGAGTCCGGTCACACCAAGGCTGACTTGCATCTTTTCATGAGGGCCGTTGGAGGCGACACAGATGGGCACCTTGAGGGTCTTTAGGAGCTCATGAACCCCGTCCATCGCGTTGAGTCGAGTCTTGAAGGCTTCTGCCATCTGGGCTCGTAATGTGTGGAGGTAATCTTTAGGAAGAGGGTGGCCCAGCCGCGCTTGGATGATCCCGAGGGTGTCGGTCATCTTGCGTCCGGTGAAGGCTTCAAGGGCTTCTTCGAGGGAGAGATCGAGACCTAAATCCCTGACGCTTTCAACGATGACTTGGTTGCCGACTCGCTCGCTGTCTACCAGCGTGCCGTCGCAGTCAAAGATGAGGGCTTTAAAACGCATGGGGAGAGGATCAACCAATATCAGGGCTTAAAGAGCCTCAAGGCGGGCCACATGGACCATCAGCCACTTGACGCCACTGTCGGAGAAATTGACTTGGACCCGCGCTTGGGAACCCTCACCTTCAGATTGGAGAATGATGCCCTCACCAAACTTGCCATGGCTGACACGCTGACCAATTCGAAGTCCCCTTTCCCCTGAATTTTGCCCAAAAGCAGTCTGTTGTTGGAAGCGCTGAGATGGGGCGGGTGTTCTTGCCCTTATTTCCTGCAGATGCTCTGATGGAATTTCTCGAATGAAGCGCGAGGGTCTTGGGTAGGTTTCCTTACCATAGAGGCGCCGTGACTCTGCAAAGCTTATCACCAGTCGTTGTCTGGCCCGCGTGATCCCGACGTAACAGAGGCGTCGTTCTTCTTCAAGGCGGGCATGGTCCTCCATCGATTGGAGGCTCGGGAAAAGGCCTTCCTCCAGACCGACGAGGAAAACCAAATCAAATTCAAGCCCCTTGGCCGCATGGAGGGTCATCAGCTGAGCACAGTCGGTCGAGGGTTCCGACTGATTTTCACCCGATTCGAGCGCCGCATGGGAGAGAAACTGGTCCATGAGCGGGATATCAGGATCAAGCGTCGGCTCTAGTTCGAACTGGCGGGCTGCGGTGATCAGCTCTTCTAGGTTTTCGACCCGTTGCTCGGCCTGTTCTCCTTTTTCCTTTTTGTAATGGCTGAGGAGGCCGGTGTGTTGGATTACCTCGCCCGTTCGCGCCGCAAGCCCCAGCTGCTCCGTGCTGTCTTGAAGCGCCTCTATCATGGCTCTGAATTGGATGAGCGGGTTCTTCGCTCTGGCGCTGAGCTCCTGTGATTCGATAAGCGTCAGCATGGCCTGCCAAAGGGCGATGTCCTCCTTGCGGGCGATCTGTCTCAGGGTGTCGATCATTTTGGCGCCAATCCCGCGTGCCGGCGTATTGATAACGCGCTCGAATGACGCATCATCCTTAGGATTGGTGAGGAGTCTTAGATAGGCGAGGGCATCTTTGATTTCCTGGCGCTCGAAGAATCTGAGGCCGCCGTAGACCCGATAAGGGATGCCCATGGCCATGAGCTTCTCTTCAAATTGTCGAGACTGTGCGTTAGATCGATAGAGGATGGCGGCATCACGGCGGGCGTGCCCCTCTGAAGCCCAACTTTTCAAACGATTGGCGACAAAATAGGCTTCATCGACTTCATTGAAGGCCGCATAGAGTGAAATGGGCTCACCATGGCCATCCTCGGTCCAAAGATTCTTGCCGAGTCGGTCATTGTTATGGGTGATCAGCGCATTAGCGGCGGCCAGAATATGACCTGTCGAACGGTAATTTTGCTCGAGTCTCACCAGTTTGTTGTGCGGATAGTCGGTTTGAAAATGCTGAAGATTTTCAACCAGGGCTCCGCGCCAACTGTAAATCGATTGATCATCATCGCCCACGGCAAAAAGGTTGTCTCGAGGTTGGGTGAGGAGCCGCAACCAAGCGTACTGAATTTTGTTGGTGTCCTGAAATTCATCCACCAAAACATGCTCAAACTTCCGCTGATAGAAGTCGAGCAAGGCGGGGTCGTCTCTTAGGAGTTCAAGGGCTCTTAGAAGAAGTTCTGCGAAATCGACCAGGCCGGAGCGGTCGCAGAGCTCTTCGTAGCTCCGATAGACCCGCTGCATCTGTCGTTCAAAGGGATCCGTTGCTTGAGGCAAGTGGCGCGCTCTTCGTCCTTCGTCCTTGAGTCCATTGATGTACCAGAGAATTTGCTTGGGTGGCCAGCGTGACTCGTCGATCTCAAGGCTTTTCAGGAGCCGCTTGATGACGCGCAATTGGTCATCGGAATCGAGGATTTGGAATCCAGGGGGCAGTTTGGCTTCGTGAGCATGGCGCCTAAGCAGGCGATGGGCCAGTCCATGAAAGGTGCCAATCCAAAGATCACGGGTCGAAAGGTTGAGTAGATGCTCGATCCGAAACCGCATTTCCTGCGCGGCCTTGTTGGTAAAAGTGACCGCCAGAATCCGCTGGGGGGACACATCGATCGCGCTGATCAGCCAGGCGATTCGATGGACCAAGACCCGAGTCTTGCCGCTTCCGGCTCCGGCAAGCACCAAAACCGTCGGGGTTTCAGAGCAGACCGCCTCGCGCTGAGGGTCGTTTAAAGGTGCGATGATCGCGGTGATATCCATCGCCTTATTCTAACTGAAGGTCGTCATCCCATAGTTTTGATATCATGACCGGGCTAGTCATCTGCCTGCCCGGCTGCTTCAGCCCTCGACAGGCGGCAACGTGGCCCCCTTTATTAAGCGCTTCGATCAGAGAATCGAATCAGTCCACCCAATCTACAGTGAGGAGCTGGGTCCCATGAGCTTTGATTTCAATCGCGCCTTGAAGCGCGAATTCAACGTCGGCAGCAAAGAACAGAAGACGCGCTATGGCGTTGGTTTGGCCCTGTTGCTGGTGTCCGTATTTCTTGCCAATATCCTCATGCTATTGGTGGGTATCATGCTGGTAGCAACGGCCAAAATGCAGTGGTGCCCAGTTTACTCTGGCCTCAGTAAAAGCTCCGTTGAGGCCGGTGACCAGCCGCCGACCCCTGCCGCCCCACACTGAGCGTCACCAAGGTCACCGGGCTTCCTCTGGGGGCCCGTGACCTCTCGGGCCCTCTCAGGGCTCACCCTCTCCATGATCCTTTAAGGCTCCTGATGGGTCCCGTCTGGTCCATTTTTTGGGGTCGCCGCTCCCTTTTTCTCCTGCCTTTCTAAGCTTTTCTCCCGCTGGCCGTCTCATCTTCGAGCGTCTTGCTCATTCTCTTTTTTCCAACAAAGGGGTTTCAGTGTCGCCGGGAGGCCTTTTACCGCCGGTGTTACGTCGCGCTCAAAAAATCATAACCATATGATTTATATAAAATAAATACCTCATCCTTCCGGTTGTTTCGAGGCCTTGTGAATTGGCGCTTGACTTGTTGTCGCGGGCTTCATATATTCGCGTCAAATGTGGGGAAAAGTGGAGAAACTTGGCGTGAAATGGAGCTGGAGGGAGTAGGTGTTTCGTGGTGTCAGTGCAATCAACCTCGATGAGAAGGGTCGATTGGCGGTTCCTACCCGCTATCGGGCCGAGCTCGGTGATTGCTGTGATAACCAGATTGTGGTCACGGTGGGGCTTGATAAGTGCCTCCTCTTATATCCATTACCCGAGTTCGAGGAAATCGAACGAAAGCTGGTCAAGCTGCCAGCGCTCAACAAGAAAGCCAAACGACTTCAGCGTCTTTTAATTGGTCATGCGACCGAGTGTGAGATGGATGGCCAGGGTCGATTCCTGATTCCAGAACCCTTAAGGCGGTTCGCGGGGCTTGACCGGCGGGCGGCCCTTATTGGGCAGGGCAACAAGTTTGAAATTTGGGATGAGGACAGTTGGGTCCTGGCGCGTGATGCATGGATCGACGAGGAGCAGGCTGACGAGGAAGCGTTGCCGCCTGAGCTTGGAACCCTATCCCTCTGATGGCCACCGAGCCAAGCCCCCACCGCTCGGTGTTGTTGGAGGAGGCGGTGGAGGGACTCGGTCTTCAGGGGAACGATCGAGTGATCGATGCGACGTTCGGTCGAGGTGGCCACAGCCGAGAGATTTTGCGGCGAATGGGACCTCAGGGGGTCTTGTTAGCCCTCGACAAGGATCCTGAGGCCATTGCCTCACCCGAGGCGGAGGTTCTGCGGGGGGATGGAAGGTTCGAACTGCGGCACCTGAGCTTCGCTGGCATTGAGGCGATGGCGGAGGCGAAGGGTTGGGCGGGGCAGGTGGATGCGGTGCTCATGGATTTAGGGGTCTCATCGCCGCAGCTGGATCAAGCTGAGCGTGGGTTCAGCTTCATGCGCGAGGGGCCCTTGGATATGCGCATGAACACGATGGAAGGGCCAACGGCAGCCGAATGGCTGATGAAAGTCGGTCAGCAGGAGTTGGCTGATATCCTTTGGACCTACGGTGAGGAGCGGTTTTCTAGGCGGATTGCCGAGGCGATTATCAGCGAACGAAGTCGGGCGCCAATCGTAACCACCAAAGATCTTGTTCGGCTGATCGAGCGAGTCGTTCCAGTCCGGGACCCTCACAAACACCCTGCGACAAGGACGTTTCAGGCCATACGGATCGTGCTCAACGAGGAGTTGAGTGAGTTGGAGCGGGGGCTGGGTGCAGCCCTTGAGGTTTTGAGGCCTGGGGGGCGATTAGTCGTCATTGCTTTTCACTCCCTCGAGGATCGTATGGTCAAGCGATTCTTTCGCGATCAGGAGCGGGGTTTTCGGGCGGGCGAGCCGGTGCCACTCCTAGGTCGGACGCATCAGGGGCGACTTCATCGGATGGGTAAGGCGATCAAGCCCAGTCTCGAGGAAGTCAGGGCAAATGTCAGATCGCGGAGCGCGGTCATGCGGATAGCGGAAAAGATTTAACGATGCGGATGTTCTTGTTGCTAGTTGCAGTCGCTGTTGCTTCGGCTCTCGGTGTCGTTCACATGAAATACCGGACTCGATTGCTGTTCTCTGAAATTCAGCGGCTACAGCAGATGAATGAAGCTTATGACGAGACGCTCGCGCAACTGCAGTTCGAGCAGAACCGTTGGGCTGAGAGGGAGAGAATCGAGCGGCAGGCTCATGACCACCTGGGCATGGACCTTCCAGATCCTACCAATATGATTTCTATCAAACCTTGAGTTGAAACCGTCATGCTGATGATCAAACCCAAAATGCCGAGTCAGGATTACAGTATCCGATGGCAGATGCTGTTGGGCGTCATTCTGACCTCGCTATCGGTGCTTATCGGACGAGCGGTGTACCTTCAGGTATTAGATAAGCAGTTCTTGAAACATCAGGGCGATCTTCGGCATGTCGGGATTATGCCGGTGCCGGCGCATCGAGGCCGGATCACCGATCGAAATGGCGAATTACTGGCGGTCAGTACGCCGGTCAAAACCATTTGGGTAAATCCGAAAGAGTTTCTAAAGGCGTCGGTCTCGGCCGAAAAGCTTTCAACGCTCGCCGGGCATTTAGGGCTTAAGGTCGAGGAGGTCATTCAGCGCATCGGTGATGATGAGGGGCGCGCCTTTGCCTACCTCAAGCGCAAGATGAATCCAGAGCAGGCCGATCAAATTCTGGCGTTAGGCCTTCCTGGAATCTATGCCGAGCGGGAGTACAAGCGGTATTACCCTACAGGAGAGGTATCCGCCCATCTTCTTGGTCTGACAAATGTGGATGGGAAGGGCCAGGAAGGGCTTGAATTGGTGATGGAGTCGTCACTGCATGGAATCGATGGGGCCCGCCGTGCGGTTCGGGATGGCAAGCGGCGGGTCATCGAAAAGATGGAGGACGTTCGGCAACCCGTTCCAGGTAAGGATGTCGCACTGAGTATTGATTCGAGGCTCCAATATGTGGCCCACCGGGAACTCAGGAATGCCGTGGCGCATCATCGGGCCCGTTCCGGCACGCTGGTCATGCTGGATGCAAAAACCGGCGAAGTACTCGCGATGTCTAACCAGCCTGCTTTTAACCCCAATAGCCGCGGCAAGGTGTTGCCGGACGTGTCCCGCAACAGGGCCATCACCGATCTCTTTGAGCCTGGCTCAACCATGAAACCGTTTGCTATAGCCTGTGCCTTGGAGTTGGGTTTGACCCATCCCCGGCAGATGATCAACACCAATGGCGGGGTGATGCATGTTGGAAGCAATGTGGTCAAGGATGTTCACAGCTATGGTGCGATGGACGTCACCAAGGTGATTCAGAAGTCGAGTAACGTTGGCACCAGTAAAATTGCTCTTAGTATCCCGCCGAAGAAGCTCTGGTCTTTCTACCACAATTTAGGGTTTGGCCAAACGCTTGAGACCTCCTTCCCAGGAGAGGCGCGGGGGCGCCTGTCGGACTACCATGGCTGGAGCTTGTTTGAGCAAGCGACCATGTCTTTTGGTTATGGGGTGTCGGTATCCGCGCTGCAGTTGGCGAGAGCCTATAGCGCGCTGGGAAATGATGGACTGATGCCGATGGTCAGCCTCACCAAGCTCGATCAAGATGCCGAAGCCCATCGGATTATGTCGCCTAAAACAGCGAATGCCATGATGGCCATGTTGGAAACCGTGGTCTCGAAAGAGGGGACAGCGATTCAGGCGGCTGTTCCAGGATATCGGGTAGCCGGCAAGACAGGCACGGTCAAGAAGTTGGGTGCCAGAGGCTATACCGCCTCGAGCTATAACGCACTCTTCGCAGGGGTAGCTCCAGCCAGTAATCCGCGGGTGGTCATGGTTGTGATGATCGATGAGCCTCGGGCGGGTGATTACTACGGTGGGGTGGTCGCGGCCCCCGTCTTTTCAAAGGTCATGCAAGAAGCCCTCAGGATTTTGAATATTGCGCCCGACCAACAAGCACCCTCTATGCTGGTCGCGCATGAGGATGGTTCGAGGTGAATCTAGATCCTGATCGCCATGCCCCTGTGGCCTTACAGGATCTATTGATTGGGATGATTGAGTCGAACGACCTTGGAACGGTCGCGATCACGGGCTTACAGCACGACAGCCGTTTGATCCAACCCGGCGATCTATTTATTGCGATGAAGGGGCTCCATAGCCATGGCTTGCAGTTTGCCTCCGATGCCATTCAATTAGGTGCTAGCGCCATCCTTTATGATCCAAAGGGGGCGGAGGCTCAAGAAGACCTCCTGCCCCTAAGTGTGCCTTCTATCCCGCTCCCAAGACTGGATGAACGATTAGGGCTCATTGCGGATCGATTCTTCCATCATCCCTCACGGGCGATGACGGTCATCGGGATCACGGGGACGAACGGCAAGACCTCCTGCAGCCATTTCATCGCTCAAGCGCTCAGCATGACGGATCCTGCTGCGGTGATCGGCACGTTGGGGTGGGGCGTTCCTGGAGCCCTGGAGGCTACTCGGCATACGACGCCTGATGCCATCGAGGTGCATCGAATTCTTGATCATCTACGCAGTCAAGGGACACATTTTGTGGCGATGGAAGCCTCCTCCCATGGGCTTGTTCAGGGGCGATTGGGGGGGGTGCGCTTTCAGGGTGCCTTGTTTACTAATTTGTCCCGAGATCATCTCGATTATCACCAAACCATGGCGGCTTATCTTGAAGCCAAGCTCAGGCTGCTTGATGGGGAAGGACTGGAGTTTGTTGTCTTTAACGCAGAAGAAGCCTTCGCGGAAAGCATTATCGAGCGGGCCCCCGCTCAAGCCCGCAAGATCGGGTTCTGTTCAGAGTTTTTTGAGGGGGATCTTGAGGGTCCCCTGCTCCGCTTCGGAGCGATTGAGCAAGGTCCTGATGGGCTGAGGTTCAAGTTGCAATTGGGCGCTGAGGAGGGGTGGCTGAGTTCCCGCCTCTATGGCGATTTCAATGTCGAAAACGTCGCGGCAACGGTTGCGGTGCTGCTCGGGCTTGGGATTCCATTCGATGTGGCCCTTGGCCGCGTTCATCTTCTGAAGGCGGTCCCTGGTCGCATGGAAAACCTCCGTGGGCGAGGCCGTCATGTGGTGATTGACTACGCTCACACCCCGGATGCCCTGGACTCGGTCCTTTCCAGCATGAAGCGTCATTGTGAAGGGCGCTTGTGGGTCGTGTTTGGTTGCGGCGGGGATCGTGATCAGGGGAAGCGTCCCGAAATGGGGCGGGTCGCCGCGCAGTGGGCCGATGCCATCGTGCTCACCGACGATAATCCAAGGGGCGAAGACGGAAGCGATATAATTAAGGATATTGCTGCGGGCATTCAATCCTTCCCCATCAAAGTGATCCGGGATCGGCGCGAGGCGATCCATGCGGCACTTGATCTCGCCCGGGATGGCGATCTGGTTCTGGTGGCTGGGAAAGGCGATGAAGGGACGCAGGATATCGGCGGGATCAAAACGCCATTCAGTGATCGGGCGGTCATTGGTGAGTGGATGACTCAAGAGGCCGTCTAGAAGCCTCTCAATGACGTTGATAATAACAAGTACCAAGCTCTAGGGCCTGGTTTTAGAGGAATGAGGGAGGGGGTATGCTGCTCGCGTTAGCGGATTGGTTGTCGAATTATTACGATGGCTTCAGGGTCTTTAAATATCTGACCTTTCGGGGGATTCTGGGTATTTTGACCGCGCTGGCGATTTCTTTGATGATTGGCCCCGCGATGATTCGCCAGCTGAGTAAGTACAAGATCGGGCAAAGCGTCCGGGATGATGGTCCCCAAAGTCACTTTTCAAAAGCAGGGACGCCGACGATGGGCGGGGCGCTCATACTGGTGGCCGTGGTGCTCAGTACCCTTCTTTGGGCGGATCTTCAAAACCGCTACATTTGGACCACCTTACTGGTCACCTTAGGGTTTGGGGTGATTGGTTTTGTTGATGATTACAAGAAGTTGGTGTTGAGGAACAGCAAGGGACTCGCGGCGAGGCACAAATATCTGGCCCAATCAGTGGTGGGCCTGGCGGCAGCCACCTTTCTTTACTGTTCGGCGACGGTGCCGGCTGAAACCACCTTCATCCTTCCCTTTTTCAAGCAATTTGCTTGGAACATGGGGCTGGCTTATCCCTTACTGACTTATTTCGTCATTGTGGGGACCAGCAATGCCGTCAACCTGACCGATGGCCTGGATGGTCTCGCGATCATGCCGACGGTCCTGGTTGCCGGCGCCCTGGCGATTTTTGCCTATGTTTCTGGAAATGCGGTTTTTGCCGATTATCTCGGGATTCCCTTTGTTCCTCTCTCGGCTGAACTAGTGATCTTCTGTGCCGCCTTGGTCGGGTCTGGATTAGGGTTTCTTTGGTTCAACACTTATCCGGCTATGGTCTTCATGGGGGATATGGGGGCCCTAGCCTTAGGGGCTGCGCTTGGGATTGTGGCCGTTCTTGTCCGGCAGGAAGTGGTCCTGGTGATTATGGGGGGCGTTTTTGTGATAGAGACACTCTCCGTCATGATTCAGGTGCTGTCTTTCAAATTGACGGGACGCCGGATTTTTAGAATGGCTCCTATTCACCACCACTTTGAATTAAAGGGTTGGCCCGAGCCTCGGGTGATTGTGAGGTTCTGGATCATTTCAGTCATTTTGGTCCTCTGTGGTCTGGCCACCCTCAAACTAAGATAAGTCCATGTCGCCTTATGCCGCCCCTCCCGAAGGACAGCCATCTCCCCTCCTTGAGGCTTGCTTCGGTATCACCTTGAATTCGGCGCTCTTGATCGTGGGTCTGGGTAAAACAGGACTCTCCATCGCTCGATTTCTAGGGCAGCATGGCTTGCATTTTGCCATCACCGATACGCGTGAAAACCCGCCGGGGCTTGAGGCGTTTCGTGATGAGTTTCCGGATGCGGCCGTGTTCCTCGGGGGATTTAATCAGCCGGCCTTCGAGGCCTCCTCGCATCTCATTGTGAGTCCTGGTGTTGCGCTCGATCATCCCTTTATTCAAGCGGCCCAGCGCAGAGGGGTCGGTCTGATGGGCGATCTGGATCTGTTTGTAGCCGCCTCAGAAGCGCCAATCCTCGCGGTAACGGGTTCCAACGGAAAAAGCACGGTCACCACCTTGTTGGGCCTGATGGGTGAGGCGGATGGCAAAAAGGTTCGGATGGGCGGCAACCTGGGTACTCCGATGCTGGAGCTTCTGGATCGGGAGACGGTGCTTTATATCCTTGAATTATCTAGCTTTCAGCTCGATACCTCGCACCGGCTTGAGCCCTTGGCGGCGACCGTACTCAATATTAGTCCAGACCACATGGATCGTTATCAGGACCTTGAGGCCTATGCCGCCTCTAAGCAACGGATCTTTCGAGGTCATGGGGTGATGGTGTTGAATCGTGATGATCCGATGGTGGCCGGAATGAGGGACCCAGCTCGGGAGATCGTATGGTTCAGTGTGGAGGATGAATCGGCCGATTTTTCACTCAGAGAAAAGAATGGCGAGGCCTGGCTCTTTGAGGGGGATCATCCGATTCTTCCTCGGCAGGATCTAAAACTCCATGGTCGTCATAATGTGGCCAATGCGCTCGCAGCGCTTGCGATGGGGCGCGCGGCCGGGTTCTCGGAAGCGGCCATGGTAAGAACTTTGACGAGTTTTAAGGGGCTCCCTCATCGAACGGAATTGGTCGAGGAATCTGGCGGGGTGGCCTGGATCAATGACTCCAAGGCGACCAACATTGGCGCCTGTGTAGCCGCGCTTTCAGGGACGGATCAACCCGTGATCCTGATTGCCGGGGGAGAGGGTAAAGGGCAGGACTTCAAAGAGCTGCGCATGGTGGTCCAGAGTAAAGTTCGTGTGTTGATTCTCATGGGGCGAGATGCACCAAAACTTGAGGCAGCGTTGGCGGATCTGGTTGAAACCCGAATGGTTGCTACGATGAAAGAGGCCGTGAGTGCCGCTCGGGCGCTGGCCCGGCCTGGTGATGTGGTTCTCCTGGCGCCGGCGTGCGCCAGTCTTGATCAGTATAAGGATTATCAAGAGCGAGGCCGCATGTTCGCCGAGGAAGTGAGAAAGGGGGTCCCATGAACGCTCCACTATCCGCTCAAAACAAGGGTCTGGTCCTCCAATGGCGCGGACATCGTTTTTACCTCGATCCCGTTCTGTTGATCACCTCGCTGGCCTTGCTGTTATTCGGTTACGTCATGGTGACCTCGGCATCCTTGCATCTGGGGGATAAATTGGCCGGTGATAGTTATTATTTTCCAAGACATCAGCTGATCCATATCGCTTTAGGTCTGATGGCGGGAGTGATGGCGGGTTCCGTCAAGCTTGAAACTTGGCGCGACATCTCCCTTCAGCTCTTTTTTGCCGGTCTGGTGTTATTGGTCGTTGTCCTCATCCCGGGTATCGGCAAGGTGGTCAATGGCAGTTCCCGCTGGATCAACCTCTTAGGCCTTAGGATTCAGGTATCAGAAGTTTTCAAGCTGATTGCCGTGGTTTATATGGCGAGCTTCATTGACCGTCATATCAGTGTCGTTAGGACCTCCTACCAAGGGATGTTGCGCCCTTTTCTGCTGTTAGGTGTCGCGGCCTTCTTGTTGCTCAAGGAGCCTGATTTTGGCGCGACGGCGGTTATTCTTTCGGTCGCATTAGGCATGCTTTTCCTTGCCGGGGCGAGCCTTTGGCAATTTGGCGCGCTGATCGCGGTCTTTGTGGGGGCTGGGGTGGCGTTGATCATGACGGCGCAATATCGCCTTCGCCGCGTGCTGAGCTTCATCGATCCTTGGGACGATCCTCTCAATAGTGATTTCCAGCTCACCCAGGCACTCATTGCCTTTGGGCGGGGTGAGTGGAGTGGCGTGGGTCTTGGATCGAGTATCCAGAAGATGTTCTATCTCCCTGAGGCGCACACGGACTTTTTGTTCTCGGTGATTGGGGAAGAGCTGGGGCTGGTAGGAACCACCTCGGTGATTTTGCTCTTTATGGTGCTGGTCTGGCGGGCATTTGTGATTGGTCAGTTGGCAGAAACCTCCGGCACCCGTTTCTCGGCCTTTCTGGCCTATGGGATCGGCGTCTGGTTTGGGTTGCAGGCCTTTATCAATATGGGCGTCAATATGGGAATGCTGCCGACCAAGGGCCTTACGCTGCCGCTCATGAGCTATGGGGGGGGCAGCATCATGGTGATGTGTGCGGCCTTGGCTCTCCTGTTCCGTGTCCGCAGTGATGCGATTGCGGCGGTCAGTGCCAAACCGAGAGTGAGGTCGACGTGGTCAAACGTATAATGATTCTCGCCGGGGGAACGGGGGGGCATGTTTATCCAGCCCTCGCCGTGGCCAGAGCCTTGAGGGAGCAAGGGCATGAGGTGTTCTGGATGGGAACCCGCCGTGGGCTTGAGGCTCGCGTCGTTCCCGCCGAAGGGTTCCCCATGGAATGGTTATCCGTTGAAGGAATTCGGGGCAAATCTACACTGGGTCTTTTGAAAGCGCCCTTCATGGTATTGAAAGCCCTTAAGCAGGCGTGGTCCGCACTTAAAAGAGTGCGCCCCGATGTGGTCTTGGGTATGGGCGGGTTTGTATCGGGTCCCGGAGGCCTGGTCGCCAGCGTCATGGGTATCCCCTTGGTTCTGCATGAGCAGAACCGTATCCCGGGGACGACCAATCGTCTTTTGGCAAAGCGTGCCGATGTGGTTCTTCAGGCCTTTCCTGAGAGCTTTCCAGCATCGATCGGTGCGGTGACGAGTGGCAATCCGCTTCGGGCGGGACTTCAGCCTAAGAGCCCGCCTGAGGAGAGTCTTGACCGTGGGCTTTCATGCCGACTTCTTATTGTCGGCGGAAGCCTTGGCGCTAAGGTTCTCAACGAGACCGTTCCTCAAGCGATTGCTGCAATGGGAGGAGCCATCGAGGTCTGGCACCAGACCGGGCTGGCGATGGTTGAAGAGACGACCGCGCGCTATGATGCGTTGGGGGTGAAGGCGAGGGTTTCGGCCTTTATTGATGATATGGCGGCGGCCTATGATTGGGCTGATATAGCGATTTGCCGCTCGGGAGCGATGACGGTCAGTGAGTTGGCCCTGGTCGGTTTGCCTGCGATTCTCATTCCCTACCCTCACGCCATTGATGATCACCAAACGGCCAATGCACGGTATCTTACAGAGGCCGGTGGCGCTCTTTTGATGCCGCAAGCCGAGCTGTCGGTGGAGTCTCTCAGGGACCGCCTCAACGATTTTTTGTCATCGAGGAAAGGGTTGAACGACATGCGCATCAGCAGCCAAAAAATGGCTCAACCTCTGGCAACACAGCGGGTCGTGGCTATCTGCCTAGAGCAGGCTGTGGCTCGAGATTCAAAAGGACATTTAAGCACATGAGACTTTCCGAGGAACGTTACGGTCAGCACGGTATGAGCCGTATCCGACGGATTCATTTTATCGGGATTGGTGGAACCGGAATGAGTGGTATTGCTGAGGTTCTCCTTAATCTCGGCTTTATTGTTTCAGGCTCTGATCAGGGACAGAATGCGGTGACAGAGCGGCTCAAGGGATTGGGCGCCGAGGTGTTCAAGGGTCACCAGGCGGACCATGTTGAGGGTGTCGAGGTGGTGGTCGTATCAACCGCCATTCAAAGGGGCAACCCGGAATTGGATGCGGCCCTTCGCTCAAAGATACCGGTTATTTCTCGCGCTGAAATGCTGTCAGAGTTAATGCGATTCCGCTATGGGATTGCGGTGGCAGGAACCCACGGCAAGACGACGACGACTAGCTTGGTCGCAAGCGTTCTTGCAGAAGCGGATCTCGACCCTACCTTTGTGATTGGCGGGCGACTCAATAGCGCGGGAACCAATGCACAGCTGGGTAAGGGGGCCTTTCTGGTCGCCGAGGCCGATGAAAGTGATGCCTCCTTCCTTCATCTGCAGCCCATGATCGCGGTGGTGACCAACATTGATCGTGATCATATGGAGACCTATGAGGGGGACTACGAAAGGCTCAAGCAAACCTTCGTTGAGTTTTTGCATCATGTTCCTTTCTATGGTCTCGCGGTTCTTTGCCTTGATGATGCAGGCATTCGCGAAATTCTTCCTGCCATCAGCAAGCCAGTGGTGACCTATGGGTTTGGGCCTGACGCGGATGTTCAGGCGCTGAATGTCCGTCAGAAGGGGATGCAGAGCGTTTTTGAGGTCGCTCGTAAAGGCCATGATGAGACCTTTGAAGTGACGCTCAATCTTCCGGGTCGTCATAACATCCTTAATGCGCTCTCGGTGATCGCCATTGCCGATGAGTTGCATATCGATGATGCTCAGGTTCAAAGCGCACTGAGGACGTTCACCGGAATCGGCCGCCGATTCCAGATTAATGGTGAGCTGCCGTTGGGTCATGACCGCATCACCTTGGTGGACGATTATGGCCACCACCCCCGGGAAATCGAGGCGACGTTGGATTCGGCCCGTCAGTCCTTTCCCGGGCGGCGTTTGGTGATGATCTTCCAGCCCCATCGTTATACCCGCACCCGCGACCTGTTCGAAGATTTCGTTGAGATTCTCTCGCGCACCGATGTGCTGATTCTGACCGAGGTCTATGCCGCGGGGGAAAAGGCGATTCCTGGGTCTGATGGGCGTTCGCTCTCAAGAGCAATCCGGATGAGGGGTCAGATCGAACCGGTATTTTTGGCTGAGGTCGCTGAGCTCTCATCGATTCTACCCGGCATCCTAAAGCCAGGAGATGTGGTGCTAACGCTTGGGGCCGGGAACATCGGGGCAGTGGCTCAGGAACTTCCAAAGACCCTTAAGGCCTCCCTTGAGAAGGGCTAAGGAATGATCCCCGAAGCCTTCAGTGCGCCGATTTCTGCGAAGGACCTGCGGGGGGATCTTCGGTTCAATGAATCAATGGCCAGCCATAATTCATGGCGAGCCGGCGGGATCGCTGATCGCTTTTACCTCCCTGCCGATCTCGAGGATCTTCAGGTCTTTATCGCGACACGGCCGATGGTTGAGGAGTTGCTCTGGATTGGTCTTGGCAGCAACCTTTTGGTGCGTGATGGGGGCGTGCGGGGCACGGTGATTTGCACCTGTAATCGCTTGAAGGGCATCGACCCAGCGCCGGGGGGTGTGCTGAGGGTCGAGGCCGGTGTTCCTTGTGCGCATGTCGCAAAGTACTGTGCTGAACAGGGTTACGTGGGCGCTGAGTTTTTGGCGGGCATTCCAGGAACGATGGGCGGTGCGCTGGCGATGAATGCTGGTGCGTTCGGTGGTGAGACCTGGAGTCTGGTGGCTGCCGTGACCACCCTCGATCGATATGGCGACTTGCATCGGCGACTGCCCAGCGACTATGAGATTGGGTATCGTTCGGTTAGGGGCGCGCGAGCGGAGTGGTTTGTGGGCTGTGAACTTCGGCTTGAGGCGGGAGATAGCGGGGTCGGTCGGGCGAAGATCAGGGCGCTCTTGGCTCGCCGCAGTGAAACCCAGCCAACCAATATGCCCAGTTGCGGTTCCGTCTTTAGGAACCCTGAGGGCGATTATTCCGCGCGATTGATTGAGGCTAGTGGTTTAAAGGGATTCACAATGGGGGGTGCTCAGGTTTCTGAAAAGCACGCTAATTTCATTGTGAATGTAGGTCAGGCCAAGGCCCGGGATATTGAGGCACTGATCTTGCACGTGCAACAGGAAGTGCTTCGCATTCAGGGGGTCGAGCTGATCCCTGAGGTCAGAATTGTGGGTTGTCAGGAAGCCATGCAAGATGAGTAAAACGATTGTCGATCCTAAGGAATTTGGAAAGGTCGCGGTTCTGATGGGAGGCGCCGCTCAAGAGCGGGAGGTCTCCCTCAAAAGTGGCAAGGCGGTCCTTGAAGCCCTGCAGCGACAGGGCGTCGATGTGACGGGCTTCGATGTGGGAAGGAATATGGTAGCGCCCCTCCTTGAGAATCCTGGCTTATACGATCGGGTCTTCAATATCCTTCATGGCCGGGGTGGTGAGGATGGGGTCCTTCAGGGGGCTCTTGAGACCTTGGGGATTCCCTATACGGGGAGCGGTGTTCTTGCTTCAGCCTTGAGCATGGACAAGCTTAGGACCAAGCTTTGCTGGCTGGGTGCGGGCCTCCCGACGCCGACATGGATGCGGATTCAAACGCGGGAGGATCTCAAGGTGTGTGCCGACACCTTAGGATTTCCGGTGATCATCAAGCCGGCCCAGGAGGGATCGAGTATCGGCATGAGCCGCGCCGATGGCCCAGAGCAGCTTGAAGCCGCATGGGAAAGCGCTTCGATCTATGATTGCGATGTCTTCGCCGAATCTTGGATTACCGGCAAGGAGTATACTGCGGCAGTATTGGAGAACGATCCACTGCCTTTGATCCGCCTTGAAACGCCTCACGCATTTTATGATTTCGATGCCAAATACCGCGCCGAGACGACTCAATATCATTGCCCCTGCGGCCTCTCTGCCGAAGAGGAGCATCGTTTCCAACAGCTCGCCAAGACCGCGTGCGATGTCGTTGGAGTGACCGGTTGGGCGCGCGTAGACTTGATGGTCGATCATCTTGGAAAAGCCTGGTTGATTGAGGTCAATACGGTGCCCGGCATGACCGATCACAGTCTGGTCCCCATGGCCGCCCGCCAGGCGGGTATCGATTTTGATGCCCTGGTCTGGCGCATTTTATCCACCACATTGAGGCAAGAGGCCTGACATGGCGCGCCTTCGAACTCGTCAACCGAAACCAAGGCCTCGTCTTATGCCCCGATTCTTTGCGGCGGCAGGGCTTTTTCTGGTGGTGGGGCTCTATGCTCAGAGAGATTGGTTGGTGGCCGGCTTCGATCGATGGACAGCGGTTCGTTATGTCAGAATCGAGGGCGCTTTCGATGGGATTGATCCCAGCCAGATAGAGCGCGCGTTGCGGCCCGTGATCAAGACCAGTTTTCTAACTCTTGATCTCCAGAATGTCGAAACGACGGTGAAGAATATCCCTTGGGTCAGGGCGGTCAAGGTTTCAAGAGTGTGGCCCGATACCCTTGTGGTTGACCTTGAAGAGTTACAGCCTTATGCCCGTTGGGGCCATGATCGATTGGTTGCCGCGACAGGCGAGGTGTTTGATCGGCCTTCTTCCCCTGTGGGTTTTAATTCACTCGTGTCACTGGACGGCCCTTTAGGGCGCGAACAAGAGGTGATCGCGATGCAGCAGCAGCTTGAGCAACGGTTTGCTCCGAGCGGCGATCATTTGGTGGCCCTGACCTTAAGTGGCCGGCTGGCCTGGACGGCGACCCTTGAGAGCGGTCTTGAGGTTCGTTACGGCAGCCAGAATCCCGTGGCGGCCACAGATCGATTGCTGGCGCTCTTACCGAAGATCAGGGAAAGCCGTGATGCGATGATGGCGTCGGTCGATCTTCGCTATCCACGCGGTCTTGCGATCAGTTGGAAGTTGCTCCCCCCCGCGGATACCAAGGGACTCAAGGGAAAGCTTCAGGCAGAGCCAAAAAACGGTTAATATTAGCCTATAAAAACATTACTCACGGACATAGATTTGATGGCAAAAAAATCAGACCGCAATCTGATTGTGGGCTTGGATATCGGGACCTCAAAGGTGGCCTGCATCGTCGGGGAAATCAACCCTGATGGGGATATCGAAGTCTCTCGATCGCGTTATCGACTCCGCTCGGGCAGTGGCTATTCCCGCCGATCAGAAGATTCTGCATATTCTCCCGCAAGAATATGTGATTGATCGTCAGGAGGGCATCAAGGAGCCGGTGGGCATGTCAGGGATTCGGCTCGAGGCCCGCGTTCATATCGTGACTGGAGCGGTCAGTGCCGCCCAAAATATTGTGAAGTGCATTCGTCGCTGCGGCCTTGAGGTTCAGGATATTATTCTGGAGCAGTTGGCATCCAGTGCGGCGGTTCTAACGGATGATGAGAAGGATCTGGGTGTCTGTCTGGTCGATATTGGTGGTGGGACGACGGATATTGCCGTATTTACGGATGGCGCGATCCGGCACACGGCAGTGATTCCCATCGCGGGGGATCAGGTCACTAACGATATTGCCGTCGCTCTGAGAACGCCCACGCAGTTTGCCGAAGACATCAAAATGAAGCATGCCTGTGCGTTGACACAGCTCGCAAGCCTTGAGGATTTAATTGAGGTGCCGAGTATTGGTGAACGCCCCATTCGTCAGATCTCTCGTTTGAATCTGGCTGAGATTGTTGAGCCACGCTACGAAGAGTTGCTGCTCTTGGTCCAGGCTGAATTAAGGCGAAGTGGTTTTGAGGATCTGATTGCTGCCGGCATCGTTTTGAGTGGAGGCAGCGCAAGGGTTGAAGGATTAACCGAGTTAGCAGAAGAAATCTTTCATGTTCCCGTTCGCATTGGGATGCCTCAATCGATCATGGGGCTGAATGAGGTGGTGCGAAATCCGGCATATGCAACCGGAGCGGGGTTATTGCTGTTCGGTCAGCAGCAGTATCAGCAGGGTGAGCATCATGGAGCAAAGGGGCCGGGGTTCCGGGGGATGTGGGCCAAGATGAAAAACTGGTTCACTGGAAATTTTTGAACAAGCATTCAATCAGAGGGGTGGTGAAATGAAATTCGAGATCGTCGATTCCTACAGTCAAAATGCCGTCATTAAGGTCATCGGTGTCGGTGG
>RFVA01000081.1 GCA_009922685.1 Gammaproteobacteria bacterium
GGAATCAAAGCGTGGAACGAATATCAGGCTACAGGCCTTCACCTCACGATGGAGGAGGCCGATGCCTGGCTCTCTAAGCTTGAATCTGGGATCGACGAGGAACCGCCCGGATGCCACGTTTAATTTGGTCCTCTCAGGCGTTGATCGATGTTCAACGCCTTTACCGATTCCTGGCTGAGAAGAATGAGGGAGCCGCTCAGCGAGCGGTTAAATCCATTCGGGATAGCATCAAAATCATTGCGTATCAGCCAGAAATTGGCCGACCTGCTGAGGATATGGAACCTGAATATCGGGAGTGGCTGATCGACTTTGGCGACAGCGGCTATGTCGCGTTGTACCGCTTTGATGGGGAAACGGCGTTAATCGTTGCGGTTCGTCACCAAAAGGAAGCCGGTTATCACCATTGAATACAGAAGTAGATCCCATGCGTTAACCCCGTGATGCTGCGGTCGTCGCCTCCAGTGATACCGTGATCAAGATTTGATGATGGTTCGCCGGACGTTGTAGCCTCATCGCTATAAGATTCATAGAGAGAGGATGTCGAGTACCGGATGCATATCTCGGCCATCAATCGCATGATCGGCGCGTTCCCTGACGATGGGCTTTGCATCGAAAGCTATGGATATGCCTGCAACGGCCATCATCTGAAGGTCATTGGCGCCATCGCCGATGGCGACGGTTTGGCTCATGGGCGTGTTCGTTTCTTTAGCCCATGCCATCAAGGTTTGAGCTTTGGCTTCAGCATCCACGATCTCCCCCTGAAGGTTTCCTGTGAGTTCACCCTTGATGATCTCCAGTCGGTTAGCCTTCCAAAAATCAAGCTGAAGGGCTTCTGCAAGGGGATCTAGAATTTCGTGAAAGCCCCCTGAGACGACCCCAATATAGCCCTCTGCCCCCTTAACGCGGGCAATGAGTTCTTGAACGCCGAAGGTCACCGTGATCTCTTTTTGAACCTCTTCAAAGACCGACACTTGAAGCCCTTTCAAGGTCAGTACGCGCTGGCGAAGGCTTTCTGCAAAATCCATCTCCCCCCGCATGGCCCGATCGGTGATGGCGGCGACCTCTAAAAGCGAGCCGGCCTTGGCGGCAAGAAGTTCTATCACCTCATTTTCAATCAGGGTGGAGTCGACATCGAGGACGACCAGATAGGGCTTTCGTTCTAATTCCATGGATTTGGGAGGGAAGGGCGCTCGGGGTGGTCAGATACCCGCCCCGTGGATGAAAAGTTCCTGGCGAACCTGGGCTTGGCTGATGTTGCTATCGGGGGGAACGCTCCTTGTGAGCCAGACGTTTCCGCCTATCGTTGATCCTTTGCCGATGGTGATCCGGCCGAGAATGGTGGCGCCTGCGTATATGACGACATCATCCTCAACGATCGGATGGCGGGCGTGGCCCTTAATCAACATCCCGTTTTCATCGGTCGGGAAGCGTTTAGCTCCGAGGGTCACCGCTTGGTAAAGGCGGACCCTTTCGCCGATGATGGTGGTTTCCCCAATGACAACCCCGGTGCCATGATCAATGAAAAAGCTCGGGCCAATGTGTGCGCCGGGATGAATGTCGATCCCGGTCTTGGAATGCGCAATTTCGGCGATCATCCGAGCGATCAGTGGGAGCTCTAGGCGATAGAGTTCATGGGCAAGCCGATGATTGATGATCGCAGCGATACCGGGGTAGCAGACCAGCACCTCATCCACACTCCTTGCGGCAGGGTCTCCTTCAAACGCCGCTAGGAGGTCATGATCAAGGACCTTCCTGATCGTTGGTAGGGTTTTTATGAAGGCTTGAACCTTGGTGAGCGAGGCCTCATGAAGTGCGTCCCACGCGGGAGCCATATGGCCTCTTTGCTCTTCAGCAAAACGCAATTCTCGATGAATTTGGCCGACCAAGAGACGCAGCTTGGCATCGAGGGTGTGACCCACGTAATAGTCGATGCCTTCATCCGTTTGATCCCCGGTTCCAAGTCGGTTCGGGAAAAGGACCGTGGCAAGCCCCTCCACAATGTCATTGAGGACAGCCCGTGACGGGAGTTTGGGGGGATGTCTTTCGCGCTGACGATCAGCCAGCGATCGGTCCCGCATGCTGCGAAGCTCGCTTACGATGGGTGCGAGATTCAATGAAGATGGATCAGCTGGCATATCGCGAAATTTATGTCAGTTCCTTAAATAAGGATCCCTGGCCTTAAAGGGCCAGACCTTGTGCATCAAAAAGGCCATCAAAGAGAGCCGTACTGAGATAGCGTTCGCCAGAATCAGGCAGGACGACGACGATGGTCTTGCCTTCATGTTCAGGGCGTTTAGCTAATCGGAGTGCTACAGCTGCTGCGGCGCCACAGGAAATACCGCAGAGAATGCCTTCTTCACGGGCCAGGCGGCGAGCAGTCTCAATGGCCTCTTCGTTGCTGACCTGTTCAATAAGATCGACCAGATCAAGATCAAGGTTATCTGGAACAAACCCGGCGCCTATCCCCTGAATCTTGTGGGGAGCGGGCTTTAGTTCCTCACCCGCTCTTTTTTGGGTGAGAATAGGACTTGCAACAGGTTCGACGGCGACTGAGATAATCGCCTTACCACGGGTTTTTTTGAGGTAGCGGGTGACCCCGGTGATGGTGCCGCCCGTACCAACGCCTGCGACAAACATATCCACAGCCCCTTGGGTGTCTTCCCAGATTTCAGGGCCGGTGGTGGTTTCGTGGATTTTTGGATTGGCGGGATTTTTGAACTGCTGCAAAAGGACATAGCGATCGGGATTTGAGGCCGCGATTTCTTCAGCCTTGGCGATCGCTCCCGGCATCCCTTTGGCGCCCTCGGTTAAGACCAGTTTGGCGCCATAGGCGACCAGGAGCTTTCGCCGCTCGATGCTCATGGTTTCAGGCATCGTGAGGGTTAAGGGGATGCCGCGGGCGGCAGCGACAAAGGCGAGAGCAATCCCGGTATTGCCGCTCGTGGGTTCAACCATTTCCTTCCCTGGCCCTAAAAGACCCCGTTCTTCAGCATCCCAAACCATCGCCGCGCCGATGCGGCATTTGACCGAGTAAGCCGGATTTCGGCCTTCAATTTTGGCCAGAACGGTGGCTTTAGCCCCATCGGTAATCCGGTTCAGGCGGACCAGAGGGGTATGGCCGATCGAGCGGGAATTATCTTCATACCAATGAGACATAAGACTCTCCAAGTCAATTAGAGGGTGATTCTGATCCTGAGTGAATCATAATCAAAATAGGACACTTCACGGGGAGGATCACGTTCCCCCCTCAAGGAGGAGCCATCTTAACAGGACCTTGAGCCGCCTTGAAAATGTGTCCGCTAGAAAATTGAGGGGGTTTAAAGGGATACGGGTGGCGATGGCGGTGCTTCACTTTCGAGGGCTAAAAGCACGTCATGGCGCGTCACTTCGCCAAGCAATCGCTGATCAGGTCCCGTCACAGGAAGGATCCTAGCGCCCGTTTCAACGAAAATGACTAAGGCATCGGCAAGAGAGCCATTGACCCTCAAAGAACCGCATGAGGGCGTTAGGAGTTCTTCGACGAGGGTGTGTTCGAAAGGCTCATCGGTCGTTGAATTTGATTGGAGTCGATCGAGTGACAGATGACCCTGATACCCGCCCTGATCATCAATCACCCAAAGCTGGTCGGCGGTTGTTCTGAGGAAGGCCTGGCCTGCCGCCTCGACGCTGGCTTTGGCGGCTATCATGTGGCTTGGAGCGGCCATGATATCGCCAATATGAAGGAGGTGATGCGCACTCTTCCGCTGATCAGCGGGGCCCATGGTTTGACTGTAGATCGATTTGGGGTGTAAGGCGCCACTGATGGTTCTGGCGGTCATGGCCACCAAAATCAAAGGGAGAAGCAGGTTGGCATCGAGGGTCATTTCGAAAACCATCAAAATGGCCATGACGGGGGCATGGGTCGTCCCAGCGAGAAAGGCGCCCATTCCTAAGGCGGCGAAAATCACCGGATCGATGGTGAGGCTGGGTATGAGGAGATGGGCTGCGACGGCGGACAGCCAGCCTGTGGCGGCGCCGATGAGGAGACTTGGGGTGAAGACCCCACCAATGGTGCCGCTCCCCACCGCTGAGGCAGTGGCTAATATCTTGAAGAGGAGGATGCTCGCCACAAACGATAGGGTAAGAGGATCATTCAAGAGGGCTTCAACGACCGCATGGCCATTGCCCCAGACCTCAGGGGTGGTCATGGAGATCCACCCAACACAAAGCCCGCCAAGCCCGATACTCAAGGGGGGCGGTAGTCTTAAACGCTGGAATAGTTTTCTCGACCCATCGAGTAGCAGTAAAAAGAGGGGGGCAAGGATACCTAGAAGGATCCCAAGGCCGATAATCGGAAGCACCTCAAGGTCAACCGGTGCCGAGAAATCAGGCGCCGAAAAGATCGGCTTCATCCCAATCCAGTGACGAACGACCAAGGTGGCGGTCACGGCCGAAACGATGAGGGGCCCCAAGGCTTCAATCGCGAGGGTCTGCAGCACAATTTCAGCGATAAAAAGGGCGCCTGCCAATGGGGTGTTGTAAGCCGATGCAAGGCCAGCAGCCCCGCCGCAGGCGACGAGAAGCCGGAGACGAGGGCGAGAGACTTTAAAAAACTGCCCTGCCTCCGACGCCAACATGGCGGCGAGTTGCACCATGCCCCCCTCCCGGCCGATCGAGGCGCCTGAACTGATCGAGAGTAAGGACGATAAAAGACGCGGAAGGGTGGTTTTAGCAGAAATGATCCCATCACCGAGGGAGATCGACTCTAAATAATCCCTCGGTTTTTGGCCTTTAGCGATCCGGTGCCCCACGCTCAGGGCGCTGCCAGCGAGAACCCCCCCCACCGTCGGAATCAGGAGCCGCATCTCAGGGCTTAAGGATTCAGCGATTAAGACTAAATCATTCCTTGATTGACCGGTCATGAGCCCCTTAAGGCCCATATTCAGCCATCGAAAGCCGGCTGAAGATAAGCCCCCAAGAAGACCAATGAAGAGGGCCCACCCCAGCATGGAATGGGTCGGGTGGAAGGCCCGCCCAAATTGAACGCGCAGCCTTAGGAGCCAATGAGTCACCGGAATACCTTTTTTAGATCCTAATGAGTGCCGAAACTGTTCAGGAAGATTATCCGGTATTGCGCATTCCCGCGGCAATGGCATTGATGCTCCGAAGCAGTGGCTTGAGCCACGGGCTAGCCGAGGGATTTTCTGGCGATGATTCACGGGCCTTTTTGATCAGAGCGACCTGGAGATGGTTGAGCGGGCCCAAATAAGCATCGCGGCGGGCCAGCGAGGCGAGGAGGGCGGGATTTTCAGCAACCAGCTCGGTGATGTCGGCTATCGACAAAATGGCCTGTTTACTTCTTTCATGCTCATCCCGAATGATCGACCAGATGGTTTTGCCGGCGATGGGGTCCACACATAAATGGGCGTACTCAGAGGCGATAGTCATATCCGATTTTCTAAGGGCCATCTGGGCATTGCTTAAGAGGTTCCTGAAAAAAGGCCACTCCTGATACATGGTCTTGAGAGTTTGTTCGCGATGGGATGCGCCCCGGGACCAGGTGTTAAGGCTTTGTCCAATCCCAAACCATGCGGGGAAGGTTTGACGGGACTGCGCCCAGGCAAAGACCCAGGCAATGGCCCGAACCGAATATTTGGAGCGGTCTTGTTTCTTTCGGTGTGAAGGTCTTGACCCGATATTGAGCTGCCCGATGTCGCCTACAGGGGTTGCTTCGTAGAAATAATCAAGAAAACCGTCAGTCTTTTCGGTGAGCGTTCGATAATGGGCCTCTCCAAGACCTGCCAGTTCATGCATGATCTCAAGGTACTCGGGTTGTGGATGCGTGACCGGTCGAATCAGACTTAAGCTGGCCTTCATAAGGCCCGTGATGCCCATGGTTAATTCGTAGATGGCGGTTTCCTTGTTGTTATAGCGATAAAAAAGGACTTCCCCCTGTTCCGTGAATTTGATTTGACCACGAACGGTATCAGGCGGCTGCGCTAGGATCGCCTCATGGGTTGGGCCACCGCCTCGGCCGACGGTGCCTCCCCGGCCATGGAAGAGGCGGCAACGAATACCGCGCTGTTCAGTGATCGACATCACCCGCTGCTGCGCCTGATAGAGTCCCCAGGCAGAGGCCATGATGCCGCCATCCTTACAAGAATCAGAGTAGCCCAGCATGATTTCCTGTGGCTCACCAGAGGCTTTGAGCAGTTCGAGATAGACCGGTTGGTTAAAGAGATCCACCAGGACCTCCTCGATGCGGTTGAGATCATCGATGGTCTCAAAGAGGGGGCTGACACCGACGTGGCAGAACCAGCGCCCGCCAATGCGGCCGCTGAGTCCGCATTGGACGGAAAGGAGGAGGACTTCAAGGATATGGCTGGCGCGATGGGTCATCGAGATGACGTATTTGCCGAAGCAGTTACCCCCGATCTCCCGGCGCATGACCGCCATGGTCTCGAAGATTTCAAGGGTATCGCGGGTTTCAGGGAGGAGGAGCGCGCGGTCATACATGAGGCCGCCGGGTGCGGCGAGCGCTTCTGAGAGAAGGTTCAGTCGTTCGGCTTCACTGAGGGGGTCATAGTCGATATGGAGGGCGACCTTCAAAAGGTCGGCAACGGCTCTTGAGTGATGACTTGATTCTTGACGGACATCGAGCTGCATGAGGTGGAAGCCAAAGGTTTCCGTCAGCCGAATGAGGTCATGGAGTTCCTGTTGGGCGATGGCGGCATCGCCATGGCCCCTTAAGGAGCGGTCAATCAGGCGAAGATCCTGAAGGAATTCGACGCTCGAGAGGTAGGCCTCAGGGTCTGGTGGTTGATGATCCCCGGCGATCCGAAGGGTGACCCCGCGAAGGGTCTTTTCCATTCGAAACCGCATCAGGACGAGCTTGTGGCGGTAGGGTTCCTGCAGAAAGGGCTTCTCAATCTCCGTCACTTGCGGCCCCAGATCTTCGCGGTCTTTTTTAAGGTTTTCGATGAATTCCTCTGATAATTCACAAAAACCATAGGAATGTGAGAGCTGTCCTCGAAGGGCCTCGAGGCGCTGGAGATACTCCCTTAGGATTGTTTGTGCCTGAAGCCTCAGGGCGAGGGCGGTGGTTTCCGGCGTGACATTGGGGTTCCCATCCCGGTCGCCGCCGATCCAGGATCCATAATGAAGAAAACTTGGAATAGCGACTTTCTTGGCGTCATCGCCATAGACATCATGGAGCGATCGTTCGAAATTTCGATAAACCCTCGTCGTTGCACTAAAGAGGGAGAGGGGAAAATAGAAGAGGCCGGTATCAATCTCGTCAGCGACACCCATGCTGTGGGCCCTGACTTCGTCGGTTTTCCACAGGAGCTGAACCTGAGCTTCGAGCCCCTCGAGAGCTTCCTTTCTGAAATATCCCTTGAGTTTCCCCCGGGTCAGTCGTTCTTGAGAGATAAAAATAGTGCGAAGTGCACCCTTGACGGTCCGCCGCTTAGCCTCCGTCGGGTGGGCGGTCATGACAGGGAGATAGAGCAGTTGATCAAGGAGAAGTTGAAGCTCTTCTGGGCTCACCCCTTGATCTTTTAACATCATCAAGGTGTCATGAAAGGAGCCATCCCAATAGTGACCACCGCCTTCAGCTTGACCCCGGCGTTTATGGAGGTAATAGGACTCTTCTGCAATATTGAGAAGGCTGAAGTAGTGATTGAATACCCGGATGACGTCACTCGCTGTCCCTGGATCAAGTTCTTGCAGTGCGTGCCTTAAAGCCGTGGCTGCTTCTTGGGTGTCTTGGCCCTTCATCGATGCAAAAAGGCGTTCGAGTTGGTGCACTTTAGTCACCACCGCCTCCTGCCCCTGAGATCGAAGGACACGATTAAGGACAGCACTCAGAAACCGCATGGCACGGCCTAATTCTCTCTCGTCGCGGGTATTTTTCATGGGCATCAAAACCTGTCGTGGATGT
>RFVA01000082.1 GCA_009922685.1 Gammaproteobacteria bacterium
CCAGATTTTGACTGGACAAATGCCTTGTCACGAATATTAACCTTCTGTCCCTGAATTTCGATCTTGGACTGATATTGGGTCTGGCCATCCACCGCCGTGGTTTTATCCTTGAGATTCGGCGTTGCAATCGTTTGGCTCCCATTGGCCAAATTAACGGTTGCATCAAGCCCTAGACTATCCCCTTGATCTTGATCGCGTTTGGTCGTTCCAGGTTGCAGCAAATAGCCGCTACTGGTCTTTTGAACGGTTGCCCCTTCCCTTGCAAGAAGGCGAATGGAGCCATTGGCTGAAACCGAGGTGTTCGCCGTAATTCTTCCCTGCTGATTGACCGCGAAACCCATCATGGTGGTGTTGCCACGATCCGTAATGAGTTGCCCTGCATTCGTGACATCACCTCCGGTCTGAACTTCGACAACCAGCCCACGGAGAGAGGGATCGCCACTCGCTTCCTGGAGATAAACCTTATCTTTAGCAGCCACCAGAAGAATCTGGCCATCCGGTGCTGTTAAAGTCCCTGCATTTTGGACGGAGGGAGCAGCAGCAATAATTCGACCATTCTTGCCCGAAGTGATCTTGGCGCCCTCCAAGATCTGAATTGAAATCTTTTGCTTATTGCCTTGGGCATCAAGAACGAAATTGCCCTGAGCATCTTTTCGATAGATCTCTCCGGAACCGACCAGGGCTGCTCGGCCATCTTGGTTAATGACCTTGGTAATCCCACGCTGAAAGGTGTCGTCACTGATATCAAGGGTACTGGTCAATAGAGTATTGACGTCAACCTGGGCGCCCTTCTCAAAAACGAAACCGTTTTGGTTGACCAAATAGACCTGGCCATTGGCACTCAGCTTTCCAAAAATCTTACTGGGATCACTTTGGAAGATCCGATTCAAGGCAACCGATGATGCGTTTGGCTGCTTGAACTGCACAGAACTGTCGGCGCCAATATTGAAACTTTTCCAGTTAAGGACCGCTTGATCCGTGTACTGGTTAATGATCATCTTGCTGCCGGTGGTGACTTGGTCCGCACGGCCCAAGGTGGCAAGAGCAGCTGCAGGAATCGGCAATTCACCCGCCGCTGCAATCGAAATCCCATCGACCAGAATTCCGAACAGAACCCCCTTGACAGACAACTTCAGGGTGTATCGCGGGAGATTAAACGAAGTTGGGGTCATACCACCCATCCGCTTGTTTTCTTTGAAGTCTGTCTTAGAACTCATACGCCACCCTGAAATCGATGCGCTGTTGGCCGGGTTGCACATACTGCGTCCCGACAAAGGGGTATTCCCAATAGAGTTCGCTCACGAGGCCCCTAAAGGCTCTCAAGCGAAAACCAGCGCCACTACTAAAAAGATCATAGCCAGTATCCGTCCCTGGTAAGGGATCAATCAACCAAAGCTGTGCAGCATCGGTAAAGGCTAACATTCGAAAATCATTCAGATACTCGAGCCCATCAAGACCCATATCCCCAAAGTCGGGGCTCCAGAATTCCATCGAGCCCACCACACCATTATCGCCCAATCGCTCGACTTCGTGGTAGCCACGAACGGTGAGCATCCCGCCGGCGCCCATCTGCTCGTTGCTGATCAAAGGTTCATTAGCAACCTGGCCACTCAACCGGACCTGCAGGGCTAAATCTTCAGGGAGTGCCTGTTTATGCTTTACTTCCCCTGCGAGATAAAAATAATTGGGGGTCGCTCCATAACGCCTTTTGGCGAACTGTTCATAGCTACTCCCCATACCAGCAAAATTGAAATTGAGTTCGGTGTTCAACTGTGACAGCGAACCACCTTCCTGGTAGAGCGACGCGCTGTAACCTAATTGGAAGGGGGAGTACTGGACAGGCGAGCTTTGACCAGGCTGTGACGTATCACCAATTGGATTGATGCTTTGCCCGAAGTCCTTGTAATCCCAACCAAAACTTAAGGTTTGAATGATGTCTTTATTTTCTTCCAGGGGTTTATTAAGACGAAGACCAAAGATGTTACCGTTACCCACGACATTGAGAGAGCCGGCCGTTGTCACATCGCTCGATGAATCAAGACCAATCCCGTACATCGCAAGCCGTGACCCAATCACATCAATCGGCATCACATAGGTTCCAGACCACACCTGAACGTTCTGAGTGTCCTCAGGGGAGACCTGATATTGAAGGGAGGCACTATGGTTTAACTGCCAGAGATTGTCATAACGGAGCATGACAGGGAGACGAAGGCGGGTTGTGTTAATGCTGTTACGTGCATTCAATTCCACAGAACCATGAACGGGAAGTTCATCCTTTACTTCAAGATCGATATCAATGGTTCCAGGGGTGGTTCCTGCCCGCATCACCGGGGTCACCTGACGATCTGGACTTTCAGCAGCGAGCTTCGTGAGTTCCTTCTGAGCCTCAGGAAGATTCAAAGGCTTTCCTTCTGTCAAAGCCGGTACCTTTTCTTTAATGTGGCCCGGGGAAAAGTACCGTGAACCTGTCACCCGAAGGCGATCAACGTTTCCTTCTGTCACTTTAAGGATGACGACGCCTTCCCTCACATCCTGCTCAGGGATGTCGACCAGAGCGGCTTGGTAGCCAGCATCATGGTAGGCCTTTTCGAGGGCCCCTCGGGCCTCTTCGACGGTAGCAATATTTTTATTGTTACCTAAAAATTGGTACACCGTCTTCTCAATAACCTGGTTATCAAGAATCGTGTTGCCTTCGATACGGAATTCCCACACATCAAAGGGATGCGATGACTCATCGGCTGGCGACTTTGTCATATTGGCTTCAACTAAAGGCGTGATCCCCAAGAACCACAGAATGATGAGCGCCGATCGAACAAAGACCAAAAGCAATGTTTTGAACATAATTTAAGAGTAAGTCTCGCAATCGAATCCATGCCAAACCAATCCTCAGCGCATGATTACCTGCTGAAAAACTGGTTCTTTCATAACAAAGGAAGCCGATGAGACAAAAGTCTCATCGGCTTCCACTTCACCATGACTTGCCTACGACTACCTCAATAGAAGTAGAACTTAGAAGCCATATGAATGGCTTTTAAGGCCAGTTAGCAGTAGGTGCTACGCAGTTATTCGGAGCAGATTCTGCTGCTTTTGCGAAACGCTGCGTGGTAACCGGATTGGTATCACAGCTGGTGCCGCTGCAGTTAGTGGTAGCCGATGGAAGCATATAGCCCCAGTTACCAAAGCTCTGCTTGTAGGCCCCAGACGTATTTCCCGACGCGATGATGGCAGGATCTGTTGCTTTTGCAACGATCTTGTCAATCAAAATCACTTCGTTGGCAGTTCCAGCACCCGTCGTCAAGCGCTGAAGGGTACCCTGACTGAAGAACTTATACTTACCCGCTGCAGTGTCATTCATGGTAGGAGCACCACCGTCGATCTTCACAAAGCGATAAGGAGAAGTGCCACTCGCATCAGGCCCAGCGCCATTAGCACTTGGTGCGAGGATGCCGATCGCCCAATCACCCGCAGTATTAGCTGAGGTCAGCCCGGACTGCATGAGGCCGCCGGTACCCGCAACACTCACATTGGCGCTATTCAAGATCGGCGGTTGAGCTCCCGCCGTACAAGGATAAGCCTTGGTCAAATCCGTATACATCTTACTTGGCACCGCAATATTAAGGGTTGCTTGCGTCCCTGAACCGATTTCACGGCGAACGATTTTAACCGGCTTATTCTGAAGACCTGGAACGACCTGATCCCACGTCGTTGCGGCACCAGTAAACACCTTCGCGAGCTGATCTGACGTCAAATTTGGCGTACAGGATGCAAGTTCACGATTGGCCGTGCACTGCCCAGGAAATTGGATGTCCTGCAATGCATCACGGAGGACCTGTGTCACTGGAGTATTAAAAATCTGAATGGTTCCTGGAGTCACCGTCAGCTTTGCAATTTCCGATGAACTGATCGTTCCCGCTTCAGCAGGCGCATTCTCTAAAACGAACCACTGAGGAGCAAGATCGGTAATACCCAACTGCGGAACATAGGGAGCAAGAACACCAGGCACAGTATCATCGCAAGTGAAGGTGTAGTTGGTGCTACCAGCAGCGGTGACATCCTGACAGATAGGAGCGCCCGCAGAGGTATTTCCCGCAATGGCCGGAGAAACTGCCAAGAACTGAAGTTCGTTCTTACGCGCTACCGGGCCAGCACCAATCACCGAACCACTGGCGCTTTGACCAGCAGGAAAAACCGTCTTTCCAACCACAGTCGTGTAATAAGTTGCACGAACCTCGATCTTCGTACCGTCAGCAATAGGGTTTAGACCTGAAGACAGACAATAATAAGTCTTCTGATTCCCGTTACTTGATTTAGGCTGATAAGTCTCAAGCGTTCCCGTTTGGCACAAAGACTTTACCGCATTAGCGATATTAGAGCTTTGTGCAGAAGAACCTGATAGGTAAACGGTTACATCCGGGTTGTTGGTTAATCCATTGTTGGTTGCCATGGCCTGTCCTGAGGCCAAAGCGGTAGCTACCGAGGCAGCTAGCGCAAAATTTGATTTTCTCATTTTCTATCTCCGAATCTTTGAGTTTAATGAGTGATGAGGCGATTACTTGCTGATCGTAATCTTCGCAGTGCCACACTTCAGCGTCTTCTGCGTGCAGACCGAAATGGTGTCAGTGCCGATGTCCTTAAGAGTCGGCTTAAAGGTGAAACTCGTCACTCTTGCAGCCTTAAGACCCAATGAACGCTGGTTAATCCTTGCGACGACCTTTTCAGAAGCGTATTGAGCTGACTTGGTGAAGCTGACCGTCACAGCCTTTCCAACCTTACCGGTCGCAGGAGCCGTTACTTTCACATCAGCGACTGGCGTCGGTGTTGGAGTCGGAGTCGGCGTTGGAGTAGGGGTTGGGGTGTAGTTACAGATCTTGGTGGTTCCAGCGCCGCTTGCAGAGGTGAACGAGAGGACACCTGAAGCTAGCGAAAAGGTTCCGAGCTTGGTCGCTGTATTTGACTTGCCGCTGACAAAGAAGAAGCCAGGGTTCAAGGTCTTGCTACCCTCGGTGCTGCCCTTGACGCTGCTGTTGATCAAACTGCCCCAAGCTGGGCCATTTTGGGTCGCTAACAGATCAGTGGTGGAGTCATAGATCCCCGACAGGTTTTCAGCTGGCTTGCCGATATTTGGACCATTCAACTGAACGGCATAACCCTGAACATCTTGGAGGGTTTGATCAACGAGGTTAGACGCCGTTGGGAAGATCGCGCCATCGGTTGCTGATGTCAGCATGTATCCCCAATCGTTAGCCTGAACCAGTGGGTTAAAGGCTGCGACTTGGAAGACCGTTGTGGCTGAAGACAGGAAGCTTGCAAAATTCGCATCGCCTGCAATATTGCCATCGACACAAGATGTGGCCGCTCCAGCAACAAAGTCAGTCGCCGTGATACCGAGATCCTTGTAATAGGTTTTCTTAGAAGCGCTGTCATAGACCACCAGGAAGAGATCGCTGGGTCCTGAGTTAGTCGCGCTGATGGTGGCACCAGCCTGATTCGCTGCGGCCAAAAGGCCTGCCAGCAAGAGAACGTTTGTCTTTTTCATATTCGGTCTCATTTCAGTTGAGAGAGTGGTAATTTTTGGTGGAAGACCTTGCAAACGTAACGGCAAATGACACAAATCCGAGGGTCCTGCCCATTCATTTATGAATGAAAAAATCCATCAAATCTCTTCATGCTGCGATCAGAGCGCACCGATCAGGGCGCCCGAAAGGGCACCTTCCTCCAAACTCCGCTGTAGCCTAGAGGCCAATTGTTACGAAGAAATCACGGGATTATGACATTTCAGTGAACTTTTCATTGTCAAAAAGCAAGGTCAACTGTTCATGAATGCGACGATCTCATTGATTGATGCCACCTCAGTTAACACCTTTGTCACATTTATGCGGTAAATTTTTCGTTTTGATTTTGCTTGGAGCGATCACTTGACTGCGGTTCTCTTAATAGAAGACAAGTATGAGCGGCATAGCCTCTTGCGCGAAACGCTGGAGAATGCCGGAATGAGGGTGGTATCTGCCAGCAACACCAAGAAGGCGCTATCAACGATAGAAGCCTCCCCCCCAAACCTCATCGTCTTTGACGTACCGGATCATCAACCTCATCTTGGCTCTGAATTCATCAACGAACTTCGGCAACATGAAGCTTTTGAGGATATTCCTGCCATCATCGTGGCGAATCGCTTAAACGGCCATAGCCATAAAGGACCGGAACTTGGCGCTGATGATACCGTCCATAAGCCGTTCGAGCCTAATGAACTGATCACCCGCATCAAGGCGGTCTTAAGAAAGCGATCGCATCGCATTTCTTCAGGGCATCTCGAACTCGGCGGCATCGAAATGTATCTCGATGAACACCGCATCATCATTGAAGGAAAGGAGGCCTTGCTCCGCCCTATGGAGTTTCGACTCCTCGAATTCTTCATGCGAAACGCCGAGAAAGTCTTTAGTCGAAGACAATTACTTGATAAGGTCTGGGGCCAATCGGTCTTCATTGAAGAGCGCACTGTGGATGTTCATATCAGACGCCTCAGAAATATTCTTGACGTCCACCACAAAGGTGAACTCATTCAGACGGTTCGGGGCTTTGGTTACCGATTCTCAGAACGGGTGTAGCCTGAACACACGGCAGCTTCATCGATATCTTCTTTTAACACCTTTACTTTCTGGAACGATTAAATCCTGGATAGCTCACTCATGAACAAGCACACGTTTTCTATTCCATTGTCGGCCACCCTCCTCGCCTCCCTCATGGGGTGTGCATCGGGGCCCATCCAATTAGCCGTTCCATTTGACGCCAACGAAGCCAAATCCATGCTGGCGAAAGGCAACAACCAGATCAGCGGCAAAATTCATTTTGAACCTGATCGCGGCCACGTCTTCGCGTACCCCAATACGGTGGTGAGCTGTGAAGGGAATGAAGTCACCCTTATTCCTTACACAGACTATGCCCGTGAATGGGCCTTGAAATACTACGGGAAGCCGGTGACCGATGTCGCCTATAAGTTGACCCATCGTGCCCGCGATCAGAAATTCGTTGGCTATGAAGCCTTCATGGCCCAGACCCTAAAGACCTCGTGTGATGATAGCGGCAACTTCACCTTTAACAATGTCGCTGACGGCGAATACTTCGTGATGGCGAAGGTTGAATGGAAGGGGCGTGATGAGGAAATGTATAAGTTTGCCTTTGCCCCTGAAGATATCGACGAGGAAGATGGCACTGTCATTAAAAAAGTGTCCGTCAAAGGGAACGCCAACCTGAAGCTTGAGGGCCCTTGGCCATAAGCCGATAAAATCCTTCAGCCTCTTCATCGAGGAATAAAAAAACCCGGCCAATGGCCGGGTTTTTTGTTCCCTAAGGAACGGGTCTTCAGTTACCCGTTATCAAAAGTTGCAGGTCGTCAAAGGATCCTTACAGTATGGAACGTTTTCAACACTGAAGAGATCTTTGCTGCGTGGATTAACCGTCAAGCGAACCCATTCAGCCGGGGCATTGGTTGAACCTTGAACGATGACGCGGGTGAGATTCGTCACCGCCTGGGTGTTGTGGATCTTACCTGAGGCGCTGTTGGGATCTGCCAGCGGCTGGTCCTTCCCATAAAGATGCGAATCACCATTAAAAAGGAGAACCGGATTACCAAAATCTACGGATGCGTTAGCCAATGCCTTCACGAAGGGGGTATAGCCCGCAAGACCATCACCGGCGGGAGGCAATGCTGCAGGATCCCACATATCAGCCTGGAGACCAATCACTACGCCCTTTGCATGACGCTTCTTGGCAAGATCAAATGCCTTCTGGAGCCAACGAGTGTCAGCAGCCGTCCGATCTGCGACTTCCTGAGCCTGAGCGGCTACATTCACAAAAGGAGCCGCCCATGGCAGGGTGTCATTATTAGAACCTGGCATGTTGACGGTCACAAA
>RFVA01000083.1 GCA_009922685.1 Gammaproteobacteria bacterium
ATCCTTCTTGCGTTTGATGAAGGCCGGTGGATCAAGGATGATGACATCGAAGTGATCGCGGGACTCCCTCGCCGCCTTTAGAAAATCAAAGACATCGAGAGGGTGAACATTGACGCGGTCCGACACCCCGTTGAGTGCGGCATTTTGTCTGGCCAATTCAAGGGCTTGGGCCGATGCATCGACACAATCAACGGAGCGGGCCCCCTGTAGCGCTGCCGGTATGGCCCAGGCTCCCGTGTAGGAAAAAAGGTCGAGGACCCGCTTGCCAGCGACCTGCGCCGAGAGGAGTGCACGATTATCTCGGTGATCAAAAAACCAGCCTGTCTTTTGCCCCCCAAGGGGATCCATCAGGAAACGGGCCCCATTTTCCTCGATCTCGATGGCATCGGTTACCGACCCCATCACCACCTCAGTATGAGGCTCAAGCCCCTCGAGAGACCTGAGACTGGAGGTATTCCGAAGAATGATCGCTCGAGGCGATAAAGATACCTCCAGAGCCTTGAAGATGCATGGCTGTAGGCGCTCCATGCCGGCCGTATTGGTCTGGACGACCACCACATCACCAAAACGATCGACGATAAGACCTGGAAGCCCATCGCTTTCTCCAAAGATCAGCATGCCGAGTCAAAAGACGACCTGCAATCAGGGAGTCGGGATTGATGGTGACCACCCCAAGCGCCTCGCCGCGGGCATTCTCAAGTAACCCCAGGGTCCCGCGCTCCAAACCCTTTATTGGCGTTGCCACAACATCCACCTCGTTACTAAAAACCCATAGGTGTCCGCCACGGAGACGGCGATCTTCATTCTTCTTCAGGCGGAGCAAAGGGTAATCGGTCATGGCAATCCCGTTGATGGGTGGTAAGGATGGAATGAGGGGGCATTCTAACTGGCGGCGTCAAGATCAACGCCAACAGCAGCCGATGAGGTAGAATACGTTCTTTTAAGGCCCCCTCCTTTGGACGATAGCAAGTGGAACAGTTTCACGGCACGACGATAGTCTGTGTTCGCCGAGGCGACCAAGTGGTCATCGGCGGGGATGGTCAGGTCACCCTCGGCAATACCGTTATGAAAGGCAATGCCCGAAAAGTGAGGCGGCTTTATCATGGGCGTGTCCTAGCGGGTTTCGCAGGGGCGACGGCCGATGCCTTCACTCTCTTCGAGCGCTTTGAGGGGGAGCTTGAAAAACAGCGCGGCAACCTCACTCGAGCGGCAGTGGAACTGGTCAAGGATTGGCGGACGAACCGGATGTTGCAACGTCTTGAAGCATTGCTCGCGGTTGCTGACGACAAAGCCTCCTTGATCATCTCCGGAAACGGCGATGTCATCGAGCCAGAGAATGGCCTGATTGCCATTGGTTCCGGTGGACCCTTTGCCCAATCGGCCGCCAGGGCATTGCTTGAGAATACCGATCTTGATGCCCGGCAGATCGTCGAACGGTCGCTCGCAATTGCCGCAGACATCTGCATCTATACCAACCACCATGTGACCATTGAAGAACTGACGTCCCCCAATGACGTCGCACCATCATGACCGACCTGACCCCCATCGAAATCGTCGAAGAGCTCGACAAGCACATCATTGGCCAAGTCGATGCGAAGCGGGCCGTGGCCATCGCGCTCAGGAACCGATGGCGGCGCGCACAGGTGACCGAGGGGCTGCGGGAGGAAATCACCCCAAAGAACATCCTGATGATCGGCCCGACCGGCGTTGGCAAAACCGAAATCGCCCGTCGCCTCGCAAAGCTCGCACAAGCCCCTTTCATCAAGGTCGAGGCCACCAAATTCACCGAAGTGGGTTACGTCGGACGAGATGTCGAATCCATCATTCGTGATCTCATCGATGCCGCCCTCAAAATGGCCCGGCAGGAGGCCATCAAGCGGGTCACCCATGAGGCCCATCGGGCCGCCGAGGAACGGGTTCTCGACATCCTTCTCCCAGGTGTAGCTGGTTGGTCAGGAGATGAAACCGCGGCCACCGCGCCCTCACCGACCCGAGAAACTTTCCGCCAGCGCCTTCGGGATGGGGTTCTCGATGACAAGGAGATCGATATTGAGATCAGCGCGACACCCGTTGGCGTTGAAATCATGGCGCCCCCTGGGATGGAGGAGATGAGCAATCAACTCCAGAGTATGTTCCAAAATCTCCATACGGGTCGAACCAAAACCCGAAAGCTCAAAATCGCTGAAGCCCTTAAGGTTCTTCAAGAGGAAGAATCCTCCAAAATGATCAATGAGGAAGAACTCAAGCACAAAGCCATTGAAGCCGTCGAACAGAATGGCATCGTCTTTATTGATGAAATTGATAAGATCTGCAAACGGTCCGAGCATGGCGGCCCAGACATTTCTCGGGAGGGTGTTCAAAGGGACCTTCTCCCGCTGGTCGAAGGCTCCACGGTCAGCACAAAGTTCGGGATGATCAGAACCGACCACATCCTCTTTATTGCCTCCGGGGCCTTCCACCTCTCGAAACCTTCAGACATGATCCCTGAAATGCAGGGGCGCTTTCCGATCAGAGTCGAACTTCACGCTCTCGAAAGCGCTGATTTTGTTAGAATTCTGACTGAACCAGACGCCTCGCTCACCCGGCAATATGCCGCTCTTTTGGAGACGGAAGGCGTCAGCCTTCACTTCACGCCAGAGGGAATCGCCCGGATTGCGGAGGTGAGTTTTGAGGTCAATGAACGCACCGAAAATATTGGTGCGCGGCGGCTTCATACCGTTCTCGAACGGCTCCTCGAAAAGATTTCTTTTGAGGCCCCGCTCCATCGAGGTCAGAACCTCCTGATTGACGCCGATTATGTCAACCTCGAGCTGGGCGCTATTGCCCACAATGAGGATCTCAGCCGTTACATTCTCTGATTGAAGCGCCCATGAGTCCGCGCGTTCCAACGCATATCACCCTGCATCAGGCCTCGCGGCGACTCGAGATCGGTTTTAATGAAGAGGAAATCTTCAGCCTTCCCTTTGAATACCTGCGCGTGTTTTCACCCTCTGCTGAAGTTCAAGGCCATGGCCCAGGGCAATCGATCCTCCAGATCGGCAAAGAATCGGTGGTTGTCACCGATCTTCGCCCGGTCGGCCACTATGGCCTCTGTCCGACCTTCAGCGATGGCCACCAAACGGGGATTTATACGTGGGACTACCTCTATGAACTAGGCGTCACCCAGCCACAACGGTGGCAGGAATACCTGGAGGCCCTGAGACAACAGGGCCACCTGAAGGCTAACGAACCCCCCTTGTCCTGAAAATCCCAAAGGATTTGCGCATTAACTTGAGAGAGGTCTTTGATGACGGATGAAACCACCCATTTTGGCTTCCGCCAGGTACCCGAGGGCGAAAAAGCCCATCTGGTCCGCTCGGTCTTCGACTCCGTGGCGGGCAAATATGACCTCATGAATGACCTCATGTCGATGGGCATCCATCGGATATGGAAACGCATTGCGCTCCAGCTCAGCCATGTCCGTTATGGCGAAAGCGTTCTTGATCTAGCCGGTGGCACCGGCGATATGACCGCCCTCTTCAGGGACCGAGTGGGTGATCGAGGCCGCGTGGTTCTCTCCGACATTAACGCTGAAATGCTGACCCGCGGGCGTGATCGACTGATCGATGATGGCGTCACCTCCGGGGTAGAGTTCGCTCAAATTGATGCCGAGAAGCTCCCCTTTGAAGATCAAACGTTTGATTGCGTGTGCATCGCCTTCGGGCTTCGGAATGTGACCCATAAAGAGGCGGCGCTAAAATCCATGTACCGGGTTTTGAAGCCCGGCGGGCGGGTGATCATCCTTGAATTCTCCGAGGTCAAGGGCGCCTTCTTTAAAAAGACCTATGATCTTTATTCCTTCAAACTCCTCCCGATGATGGGGAAACTGATCGCCCGGGACGAAGAGAGCTACCGCTATCTCGCGGAAAGCATCCGGATGCACCCCAATCAGGACACCCTAAGGGACATGATGAACGCCGCCGGGTTTGAACGTACGGAGTACTTCAATCTTACCCACGGGGTCGTGGCGATTCATCGAGGTTACCGCCTTTGAGCCAAAAGCATCCCTTACTGGCAGCGAGCCTCTCGGAAAGCTTAAGGACCCTGATCCGCCATCATCTGACGGACTCCCCGGAAGGGAGAGAGGCGCTTCAGCGCCTGGCAGGCCAGATCATTGCCTTGCGGCTGCTCCCCTTTGATCGGGTCCTCTACCTCTGCCCGACAGGGGAGGATATCCAATTTATGACCGAGATCAGCGGCACCCCGGATGTCATCATCACAGGCCATCTGCCCGCATTTCTCGAAGCGGCAAGAGCCAGCGCTTCGAAGGAGACACTTAAAAGCAGCGAACTATCGATCGAAGGCAGCCTTCAAACGGCTCAGGACGTCCAGCATTTAAGCCGTGTGCTCAATATCGATTGGCAACGTTTTCTGGCGCGGTACCTAGGGTACCGTGTTGCAGGCTCCGTGCTCTCGACCCTACGGAGTGGTCGCGAACATGTCCGAGAATCCTTTCTGGCCCTTGAGACCGACCTTTCCGAGTATCTTCGGGAAGAGGTTCGCTTGCTGCCTCAAAAACACCATACCGAGACGCTTTTTGCCGAGATTGACACGCTTCGCGCCGATACCGATCGCCTCAAGGCCCGCTTAGAGCGACTTGAATCCCGACGACCCTCCTCCCCCTGAAAGCCATGAGCTTAGGCAACTTTCGGCGCCTCCGCCATATCCACCGGGTTCTCAACCACCATGGTCTTGATGACCTGATCCCTTTGGGCCATCTGCCTCTCTCGCTGAGGCTCCTGATCGCCGCCGGCGGGCGCGGCTCGAAGGCCGCCAAAGCCTTGCCACGGGGCGTTAGGATCCGGGAGTCTCTGGAAGAACTGGGGCCGATCTTTGTCAAATTCGGCCAAACCCTCTCCACCCGCCGCGACCTTCTCCCCGATGATATTGCTGAAGAATTGGTAAAGCTTCAGGACCAAGTTCCGCCCTTCTCAGGCGCTGAAGCCCGGGAGATTATCGAGACATCGCTCAAAGAGCCCCTGGAGACCCTTTTTAGGACTTTCGATGAGACGCCTCTCGCCTCGGCGTCGGTCGCCCAAGTGCACGCCGCCACCCTTCATAACGGGGACGAAGTGATCGTTAAGGTCCTAAGACCAGGGATTGAAGGCCGTATCCTGACCGATATTAACCTCTTATTCGAACTCGCTAGCCTTGCTGAGCGTTTCCTTCCTGAGGCCAATCGCCTTCGTCCAGTTGCTGTGGTCACTGAGTTTCAGAAGACCATCCTTGATGAACTCGATCTGGTTCGGGAAGCGGCCAATGCGGCCGACATCCGTCGGCGCTTTGAGGATTCCGAGATTCTCTACATCCCCAGAGTCTATTTCGACTATACCCGCCAGAAAGTGATGGTGATGGAGCGCATTTCCGGTATCCCGATCGGGGATCTGGCGCGGCTTCGCCGCGAGGGCGTCAATCTGAAGCTTCTGGCCGTTCGCGGCGTGGAGATCTTTTTTACCCAGGTGTTGCGGGATAGCATTTTCCACGCTGACATGCACCCTGGAAATATCTTCGCAACACCTTCAGCCAGCTACATCGCAGTTGATTTCGGCATCATTGGCAGCATCTCCACCGAAGACAAACGCTACATCGCCGAAAATTTCAGGGCCTTCTTCAATCGAGACTACCGGCGCGTTGCTGAGGTCCATATTGAATCGGGATGGATTCCTGCTGATACCCGCGTGGTTGAATTCGAAGCGGCTATCCGCGCTGTCTGCGAACCGATTTTTGAAAAACCCCTGAAGGACATTTCCTACGGCCATCTTCTCCTAAGACTGTTTCAAGTGGCGCGTCGCTTCCAGATGGAAGTCCAGCCGCAACTGGTGCTCCTTCAGAAGACGCTCCTCAATATCGAAGGTCTCGGGCGGGATCTCGACCCGGATCTGGATCTTTGGCAAACCGCAAAGCCTTTGATCGAAGCTTGGTTCAAACAAGAGATTGGACCCTCCCAAGGACTCAACAAGTTGCGCTCAGAACTCCCCCATTGGGCGCAACATTGGGCCGAGATGCCGATGTTGGCCCACAAACTTCTGAGTGAGAGTGCTCAAGGAAAATTCAGGGTCAAGATCCAGTCAGAAACCCTGGAGGCCCTTCGAGAGGACCTGATGTTTCAACAGAAGAGGCTCTTACTGGCCATCAGCGGCGGCTCGGTTCTGATGAGCGGCAGCCTTCTCATGACCTTTGGGCATTGGCCAGAGATCTCCCTAGCCGTGATCAGCCTTGGCACGCTCCTGCTCCTTGGAGGCCTTCTCAAGCGGCGTCGTTGAACATGTGGGGGGCGGTTTGGGGATCGTCGACCAGGGTCAACGGAAGGGCAAAAAAAAAAATCAAGTCAGCCCCTTGAACATGATTGTCAACAAACATAGAATGATCTCGCGCGTCAGGACAGGATGGTCACATCCACCGGGCCACAACCAGTAACTTCGGTTACTTCATAAAAGGCGATGGAGTCCGGTTTCTGGAATCTGTCGGATAACATTCGAAGTCTGTTGAGGTATTAAAATGGAACAAGAAAAAGACAACTTCTGGCTGTACATTGGTGCTTTGATCATTGCCGTTATCGGTGGCGTTTTACTGCTGAAGGCCAGAGAAAACGAAGTAAGCGGCTGGGATAACGGTGCTATCCAAGAATCCAAGCAAGAAGTCAACAAGCAGTTAGACAAAGCAAAGAAGTAAGACCTCTAAAGCCTCTCTCCCAACCGGGGGAGGGCTTTGTTCTACTTCCGCTCTAAGAATAAGAAAAACAATAATAACAACGATGGGCACCCGTCTCGGGGGCCAACTAAAAAGCCTTGTTGCCAGACCTTCGGGTCTATTGCGGGTTAACCGCAGGCAACAAGGCTTTTTGCTGTCTATCTGAAACTGATTAGTGGGGGTCGCGTCCGTAGAGGCGAATGACTTCAAGCAGTGCTTGGGCCTTGTGATCCGGAATCTGGTCCCAAGTGAAGCGCCAGTGCCAATTGTTGGTGGTGGTCCCCGGGGTATTCATCCGATGGCCTTTACCTAAGCCTAAGACATCCTGAAAGGGAAGAATGGCGAGGCGCGCCACCGAGGCGAGTGCGGCCTGCACCAGGACATCCGGCATCACGGAGGCCGGTTGCCCGAGATACCGATAGACATGACTCTTATCCGAAGCCGCAAGATCCTCGAACCAGGAGACCGTCGTATCATTGTCATGGGTTCCGGTGTAGACCACATTATTGGGGCTATGGTTATGCGGAAGATAGGGATTCAAGGGGCCGCCATCAAAGGCGAACTGGAGAATCAGCATCCCAGGAATCTGAAAGGACTCCCTGAGCGCTTCGACCTCTGGGGTAATAATCCCAAGGTTCTCAGCAATCAGCGGCAGCCGTCCACCCGGCACCGCATCAAAGAGAGACTTTAAAAGGGCCGCACCTGGGGCCTTGACCCAGTGCCCCTCCATGGCCGTTTCAGAATCAGCCGGAATTTCCCAGTAAGCCTCGAAACCTCGAAAGTGATCAATCCGGACCCAGTCATAGAGGGCCAACTGCCCCTTGAAGCGCTGCTGCCACCAAGCAAAATGATTGGCCGCCATCAGATCCCAACGATAGTGGGGGTTCCCCCAACGCTGCCCGGTCGCTGAAAAATAATCAGGGGGCACCCCCGCCACGACCCGAGGTTTACCCTCTGGCGTCAGATCGAATTCCGCCTGACGCGCCCACACATCCGCACTGTCACCCGCGACGAAAATGGGAATATCACCAAACAAGAGGACACCGCGCTCATTGGCATAGCGGCGAAGCTTCAGCCACTGCTGAAAGAAAACATAT
>RFVA01000084.1 GCA_009922685.1 Gammaproteobacteria bacterium
AGGTTTGATTCATGACGATGTCGGTATTTTTGAGATCTCCACTGACCCGGAAATTTTGTCCCAGCATGTAAGGTTGACGCGTCAGGTTTCCGGCAAAGAGCAGTCGGGTTCCGATCTTGTGATCATCCAGCTGTTTGGTGAGCTCAACGCGACTGATCGGGGCACCCTCTCTCAATGTGATCGGGAAACCAAACCAGGAGGGATCTGAATGTGGGGTCGCTTTCGGAAGCAAAAGAAGATCCTCAAGCCCCTTGAGTCGATCATAGAGGTATTTGAAATTTTCCCGGCGCCTTGCAATAAATGCGGGCGCCTTCTCCAGCTGCGCCAAACCGCAAGCGGCCTGCATATCCGTGATTTTGAGGTTATACCCGAGGTGACTATAGGTGTATTTATGATCGTAACCCTCGGGAAGGTCTCCGAGTTTCTTACAAAATCGCGTGCCGCAGGTATTGTCTTTGCCTGGGGCACAATAACAGTCACGCCCCCAATCACGAAAGGATTCAGCGACCTGCCTGAGCCGCGGCGTATTGGTAAAGACCGCCCCCCCTTCACCCATGGTGATGTGATGAGCGGGGTAGAAGCTAAGTGTGCCCAAGTCGCCGAAGGTTCCAACGTTCTGCCCCATATAAGTCGAACCCAAGGCATCACAACAGTCTTCCACTAACCAAAGATTGTGCCGCTTGCAAAGGGCAGTAACCGCTCCAAGATCAAAGGGATTCCCTAAGGTGTGGGCCATCATGATGGCCTTGGTCTTGGGACCGATGGCGGCCTCTATTTTTGAGGGATCGACAGCGTAAGTTCCAAGCTCGATGTCGACAAAAACAGGAACAGCGCCCGCTTGAAGGATCGGATTCACCGTCGTTGGAAATCCTGCAGCGACCGTGATCACCTCATCGCCTGGCTTAATGGCTCGATCTCCCAGCATTGGCGAGGTCAACGCCATAAACGCTACAAGATTAGCGGAAGAGCCTGAATTCACCGTCAGACAAGATCGCACTCCGATGAACTTTGCCAATTGCCGTTCAAATGCCTCATTGAAGCGACCTGTCGTGAGCCACCCATCCAACGAGGCCTCGACCATCCCCTTGAGTTCCTCGGCTCCCATCAGTTTTCCCGAAGGAGGCACCGGTGTCTTCCCCGCCTCGAAGAGCTTCGGTGCGTATTCGATAGCGGCATACTCTTCGACAAGAGCCTCAATTTGCTTTCGGAGCATAGCTCTCCGATCTATAGATTCACTCATCAACGTTCGTTTTATTAATACGTGTTTGATAGTTTCTAATCTGGCCGAGGGTAATATCCCTGACAGCAAGGCCCTGCTGACGCTTTCTAGACCAGCTCACCGTCCAATCTAGCGCTTCTTCAAGCCTTAATTGAGGATGCCAACCCAATCGATTTCGTGCTTTTGAAATATCCAGTTTAAGGAACGCTGCCTCGTGGGGATGCTGTCCTCGGTCCACGTCCCAGAGCGCTCCAGAACCCCACTGCATGGCCATTTGTCGAGTGATCCACTCCACCGTTTGGGTATCACCCTCGGAAGGCCCCACATTCCAGGCACCCGCAAAAGCACATCCTTTTTCATGGAGTCTTTCAGCGAGCGTCAAGTAGGCCCCAAGTGGTTCAAGCACATGCTGCCAAGGCCTGATAGCTCCCGGATTTCTGAGCGTCACGGGAAGGCCGGCTTCAAAAGAGCGGAGAATATCCGGGATCAAACGATCCTTTGCCCAGTCGCCTCCACCAATCACATTGCCGGCCCTGGCTGTCGCCATGGCAAGGCCATGGGAGGGATAGCTCTCATCGGAAAAAAAAGCGCTCCGGTAACTTTGGGTCACCAGCTCCGCGCACGCTTTACTATTGCTGTATGGGTCATGCCCACCGAGCCGGTCGCTTTCGCGATAACCCCAATCCCATTCAAGATTCTGGTAACACTTGTCCGTGGTCACGTTCACCAGCGACCGAACCCCCCCGGATTGCCTGACACCCTCCAGAAGATTGACGGTCCCGAGGACATTCGTCTCATAGGTTTCAACGGGCGCCTCATACGAATAGCGCACCAGAGGCTGGGCCGCCATATGGAAGATAATCTCAGCCTGTGAAGCCTTGATGCACTCATAGAGGTATTTCCCATTGCGGATGTCGCCCTGGATGGAATCCATCCCCTGACCCACCTCGGCCTCCAAAAAAAGGCTAGGGAGAGTTGGCGGGTCTAGCGCATAACCCGTGACCTTCGCGCCTAATTCCTGTAACCACAGGGATAACCATGATCCCTTGAAGCCGGTGTGACCCGTGAGAAAAACCCGTCGACCACGCCAAAATTCTGGATTCACGCCCACATCATCCATGGCGCTTGTCCGCTCTTCCAGAGATCCTCCAAAAGGACCTTTTCGCGGAGGGTGTCCATCGGTTGCCAAAACCCTTTGTGCTCAAAGGCTGACAGTTGCCCTTCCAGGGCAAGAACTTCAAGAGGCTCTCGCTCCCAGATGGTTTCATCGCCCTTGATCAACTCAAGGACCTTTGGGGAGAGAACAAAAAAACCACCATTGATTAAAGCGCCATCCCCATCAGGTTTTTCCCTGAAGGAGGCCACCCTGTTCCCATGAATCTCCAGCGCACCAAAACGTCCAGGGGGAACCGTGGCCGTTATGGTTGCCTTGAGCCCACCTTCACGATGGAAAGCAATCAGATCACCAATATTGACGTCACTTAATCCATCGCCGTAGGTCAGGCAGAAAACTTCTTCATCCTGAACGTAGGGTGCCACACGCTTGATTCGGCCACCCGTCATGGTGTCATCCCCGGTATCCACCAAGGTGACCCGCCAAGGCTCTGCCTTTCGGTTATGCACCTCGATACTGTTATGGACCATATCAATGGTCACATCCGACATATGAAGAAAGTAGTTGGCGAAATATTCCTTGATCATGTAACCCTTGTAGCCACAACAGATCACAAAATCATGGATGCCATGAGCAGAGTACATTTTCATGATATGCCAAAGGATTGGGCGCCCTCCGATCTCGATCATCGGTTTGGGCCTCAAGGCGGATTCCTCCGATATGCGCGTTCCCAACCCACCTGCAAGAATGACTGCCTTCATCAAAATACCTAATTAAAGCCCTACACCTAAAGCAATCCCAAAAAAGATCCTACCTTCAATAAAACCATGAAAATTTCTCACCCAAGATGGGCCTTCATTCGATCTGGCGTCAAAGACAGGGAACGCCCTTTCCATAACTTTTTTGGCACGATCTTGATTCAGTGACCGCTAGAATCCCCCAGACTGAATCGTCCACGCTACCGCCACGCCGGGTGCAACCGCACCAGCGAAGGTCAAGGGTGATTCTACAGGGTTCTTAAGCGATGGGGCTGCAAAAAGCCCTGATGCCGGAGCGAAAGGAAAGGGCCCCTTCGCTCAGGAAGAGCACGCGTAATGCTCAATCAGCACACTTTTCAATCAAAGCAGGCGACAAGGGGAGGCGGGTCACTTTTCCAAGAAAATCAACCAAGACGGTGACTCGATCATCCGCATGGCTTCGTCTGAGACCGCAACGCCTCTTCTGTCTTGAGGGCTTGAATCGTGATGGCAGGGACTCGCCCCGGGGTTTTTTGAGGACCAAAGGACACCAGCTGTGCCACCCCCAGGGTCGATCTCACCGAGTAAAGGCTCATGGCCTCACCCGGCTGGATGAAGAGATAACGCGGGAAAAGAGGGACCTCACGGCGCACTAATTGCTTTCGGACCACTCGCTCTTCAAGGATTCTGGGGGCATAGCAAAGATACCCCTGACGCTCTAAGTTCAATTGGGCCAACGCCTCCATGCGAGGCTTGGTCAAGACCACGAACCAGGTATCCTCAAACTCCTCCAAGCTCTCAACCGAAGGGCTCGTCTCTCTCATCGTGATGGCAACGATAACCTTCTCCTCGGATTCAATCCTTACGTGAAGCGTCCTTAAGAAGCCTCGATTTGGCCTTAAGGCCCGACACCACCAAACGGTCTCGAATGATCGGGGTCCATTCCTGCTGGCACCCAGCCATGGGATGACCCCCTATTTTAAATGTCGCCGAACTTAAAGTCGTCATCTGTCTTGATGACCGAGTCGAAAGAACCCACCGCTTCATCATGGCTTCGCGAACGGAGAAGGTCTTGGGCGGCTTGAGGGCCAAAAATCGCCAAGGCTCATTAGAGCATTGCCTCCATCGAGCCCATCAAACCCCTCGGGCCGTCGCTTGATGATCGAGATACCAGCGATAGGCATCTTTCAAACCCTCCTCTAAACCAATCGTAGGGCTCCAACCAAGTTCCTTCAGCCTTGAGATATCAAGGAGCTTTCGTGGAGCGCCATCCGGCTTCGTGTGATCAAAGACAAGACGGCCCTCAAAGCCCGTGACCCGCGCCACCGCCTCAGAAAGCGCCCTAATACTGCAATCAACCCCCGAGCCGACATTGATGTGTGAGACATGGGGCGATGAATGCGCTCGGTAGACCTCAACATCAAGGTTCATCACGTGGAGACAGGCAGCCGCCATATCATCCACATGCAAAAATTCTCGCATCGGGGTGCCGCTGCCCCAAATCACGACCTCTTCATCACCCGATTCCACCGCTTGATGAAACCGCCGAAGGAGCGCCGGAATCACATGACTATTTTCAGCATGATAATTATCGCCGGGGCCATACAAATTGGTCGGCATCACACTCCGGTAATCTCTCCCAAACTGACGGTTATAGCTCTCACAGAGTTTGATCCCTGCAATCTTAGCAATGGCATAAGGCTCATTGGTCGGCTCTAAAAGACCCGACAGCAAGGCATCCTCACGCATCGGCTGCTCGGCCATTCGCGGATAGATACAAGAGGAGCCTAAAAAAAGGAGCTCTTGAACATCCGATTCATGGGCTGCCTGAATGAGGTTGGCCTGAACAATCAGGTTTTCATAGATGAAATCCCCGGGGTAGGTGTTATTGGCATGAATCCCTCCAACCTTGGCGGCTGCGAGATACACCTGATCGATCGGGTTTTCACTAAAAAAACGGCGTACCGCCGCCTGATCCCTCAAATCGAGTGCTGACCTTGGGGCCGTAAGTAGGTTTGTATAGCCCAGCGATCGAAGACGCCGACAGATCGCAGCACCCACCATCCCTAAATGGCCGGCAACGAAGATTCTTTTTTGAAGAGGGGTGGTCATGACGGGGCGAGGCAAATGGTCCAAAAAAGACATCATAAACCTCACCGCCGATTCGAAAAAGAGAGTCACCTCGGCCAAGAGACCTGTTCGTTGGAAAATTCTCACCCTTTGGTGTCAGAATCGCATTGAAAAGCCAGCGACTTGACTTCAAAAGACATCCCACCGCATAGTCAGCGCTCGATCCTGTATCACGATTTATCGATTGCCGTGACCAAAATCACCGTCTTGAGCACCCCCATCGATGTCCTTTCCTGGGAGGAAGCGATCCAGCAAATCGCCACCTGGGCATCCCGCCACGAAAGCCGAATGGTCACCTGCTGCAACGTCCATTCGGTGGTCACCGCCGATCAGGATCAGGATTTTCTTAAGGTCCTTGAGGAGGCCGATATGGCGACCCCCGATGGGGCCCCGATCGCCTGGGTCATGCGCCACAAAGGGGCAAAAGACCAACAAAGACTCAATGGACCGGATCTCATGTGGCGTTACCTCCACCACGCCGAAGAAGCCAAGGAATCCATCTTTCTCTATGGCGGAACCCCCGAAACGCTTGAGAAACTGGCGGCCCGCATCAACAAGGCCTTTCCCCGCCTTCAGATCGCAGGCACCCTCTCTCCCCCCTTCAGAGCGCTCTCAGCAGAAGAGGATGCTGCAAACATCGCTGAGATCAATGCCTCCGGCGCCCAAACTGTTTGGGTGAGCCTGGGTTGCCCTAAACAAGAGCGATGGATGAGAGAGCACCGTGGAAAAATCAACGGGGTCATGCTTGGGGTCGGCGCCGCCTTCAATTACCATGCAGGCACCTTGAAGCGGGCACCCTTGTGGATGCAGCAGCGCGGCTTAGAATGGCTTTACCGCCTCTTAAGGGAGCCACGATACCTCTGGCGCCGATACGTTTACACGAATACCATGTTCATCATATCGCTGTTTCGGCAACGGCAAACTTAATGCGACCTTTTTAAAAGTGGGGGGCGTGAAACGCCGGTGGCAACCATGCCTGTTGCGGCCGTCCCTTCCAAAAGGCAATGGCTTTTCGGGATCAACGAATCAAGACCCTTTAGAACATTGAATGACCTCATCGCCAATCGCTAGGTACACCATGATGATGTTTCGTGCCCTATGGTTGCTCTTCCTCGTCACGCCTCTAATGGCCGCACCAGGACTCAACCACAAAACCCTTCGTCTAGGAGTAACAAGCCCTGAGGGACTGATCCAGTCGACCCAAACCGGGGAGACACTTCTCCTAGAAAATCTCCAACTGGATGGAGAGGCTGAGACCCAATCCATCGATCTGGAGCGCTTCGAGGTCTTCGCAAACGATGCAACAATACACGTCCACTCCAAAAACCAGAATGTGGTCAGTCAGCCTAATAAAGCGGCCTATTTCCATGGACGCATTCGCGGGCGAGATGACTCTTTAGCCGTTCTGACCGTCGAGGCCTCGGGAAAGACAGGTGGCATCGTCCAGGTCGGAGACCGCATCTGGATCATCAGTGACGGCACGGGTGGCCTAAAGCAGCCCATCAAACTGAAAAGTTCGGCCCTTCAACAGCATGCTCGCCCCTTGGGCTTAGGTGCAGAACCCATGTCCTGCGGGCTGGACGATCTAAAAAAAACCCAAAAACTACTCCCTTTATCAAGCCAAAACAACGCTTTACCCAATGAAACAAGCTTGCCGCTAAGCACGGGGCAACTTTATAAGGCCACCATCGCCATCGAAACCGATGGCGAGTTTTACGCGCTCTTTGGCAACGCCGCTAATGCATCCCAATACATCGCTAACCTATTTGCCTACGCAAGTTCGATCTATGAACGAGAAACCAAAACTCGGCTGACCCTAGGACAAATCAATTTGTGGGATAACGCCACCACCGATCCCTGGACCTTCAACTCCACCAGTACCGGTCTTAGTGATTTTCAATCTTACTGGGAGGCCAATAAAAAAACGACTTCAAGGACCACCGCCCACTTTCTCAGTGGCAAGAATTTAGGCGGAGGCATTGCCTATCTTGAAGGCCTTTGCAACAGCGATTCCTATGGGCTCAGCGGGTCTCTTCATGGCAATTTCTCCCTCAGTAACCCTCAGCCTATCTGGGACATCATCGTGGTCATGCATGAGATTGGCCATAATTTCGGGTCGGAGCACACCCACGATTATCAAAATCTAGGGGGTGATTCAAATCCCGTCGATAGTTGCTATCTCGGGGGGCCCAATGGACCCTATTCACCGGGCTATCTGCCTGGACTCGGGAGCCTCACGGGGGGAACGGCCGGGGCTGGTAATGGGACGATCATGAGCTATTGCCATCAACTTGGCGGTGGCTACAACAATATTAGCCTCACCTTCGGTCAAACCCATACCTATGGCATTAAGCCCTATCGGGTGAGCACCATGATGAGTCAATATGCAGCACAGCAAGCCACCAATGTCCCCAGCTGCCTCTCGATAATCAATACCGGAGGTGCGACGCTCAGTGTCACTAAGAGTGGT
>RFVA01000085.1 GCA_009922685.1 Gammaproteobacteria bacterium
TAAACACCCTCACGGGAGTTGAAAACAACTCCCGCTTCTTCGCCTGGGACTCGATCAGGAAGAAAGTGGGGCTGGGCGAGGTGCGGTTACATGATCTGCGCCACAGTTACGCGAGTTTCCTGGTCAATGCCGGGCGGTCGCTGTACGAGATGCAGAAGCTCCTCGGCCACCACGATCCCAAGGTGACGATGCGCTATGCACACCTGTCGCTGCAGGCGATGCTAGAGACGGTCAATGATGTCGGGAATGTGGTCGGGCGGCGGCCGGTGGTGGCAACCAATCAGAAGCTCACATTGGCGTCACAAGCCCAACCTTATTTATGAGATTTTTTCTCTTATAAATTGATTTATCACATCTTATAATTATAATTAAAGGCTCTAAAGTAGGTTTTCGCTCTTAAGGAGTAAGAACATGATCATCAGCTTCTCTGTCGAAAACTGGATGTCTTTCCGCGACTCCGTCACCTTTTCGATGGTTGCCAGTCGGGAACGCCAGCACGGAGAAAGATTGCCCAAACTTGGGAAGTACAACACCCGAGTCCTGCCGGTTGCTGCCATCTACGGTGGCAATGCTTCTGGCAAGACCAATTTCTTCAAAGCGCTGAACTTCGCCAAGATGCTGGTGGTCAGGGGCACTCAGCCCGATAGCCATTTGGCGGTGGAAGGATTTCGTCTGGACAACGCCAGCATCGACAAGCCCTCGCGCTTTGCTTTTGAGCTGCTGATTGACGAGACGATCTACAATTTCGCCTTCTCGGTGAACCGCAAGGCCATCCTGGACGAGAAGCTGGTTGTCATCACTAGCACCAGCGAGCGGGTGCTCTACTCGCGTCGAAGCAACAAGATCGACTTTGACGAGGCGCTGAAGAAGGATCAATTCCTGCAGTTTGCGTTCAAGGGCACTCGCGACAACCAGCTGTTCCTGACGAACTCGGTTTCCCAGAAGGTTGAGAACTTCCGCCCAGTCTATGACTGGTTCAAAGACACGCTGGACTTGGTTGCACCGGACTGGCGCTTCGAGCCTTTCGAGCAGTTCCTTGATGACGGTCACCCGCTCTATGCCACGATGAACGAGATGCTACCGCAACTCGACACAGGCATTGCGCATCTGGGAGGCGAAGATATTCCCTTCGAGAATATTCCCCTGCCTGAACCCATGAAGATGATGCTTCACGAGGACGTCAAGGAAGGCATGACGATTCGCCTGATGTCGGACAAGAACGAGCGCTTCGTCTTCACGCGCAAGAACGGTGAGCTGATCGCCAAGAAGCTGGTGACTTACCACCCGAAGACTGACGGCACAGAAGCAAAATTCGAGATCCGGCAAGAGTCCGATGGGTCACAGCGTGTCATTGATCTGCTGCCCGCATTCCTGGAACTCGCGGCTCCGGGATCAAAGAAAGTGTTCGTGATCGATGAGGTGGATCGGAGCCTTCACACCTTGTTGACGCGCCGCCTTCTGGAGGCGTACCTCGCAAGTTGCTCTGCCGGCAGCCGCTCGCAGCTTCTGCTGACCACCCATGACGTTTTGCTGATGGATCAGCAGTTGCTGCGCCGTGATGAGATGTGGGTGGCTGAACGCAAACCCACAGGTTCATCGACGCTGGTTTCCTTCGCTGAGTACAAAGATGTCCGGTACGACAAGGACATCCGCAAGAGCTATTTACAGGGTCGACTAGGCGGCATACCTCGCATTTTGCTCAGCAGCAATTTTGCTGAGAGCGACGAGACCTCAGCCGCTGAGGAGGTGCCGTAGTGGCAGCGGAGCGACGAAAATTTCAGCGACCGCTGGGAGAGCGGCGCTACAAGAAGCTGTTCCTCATCGCGGCCGAAGGCATCAAAACCGAGCCGCTTTATTTCGGCTTCTTCACCGACGAAACCTCCATCGTGCGGGTGACCTGCCTGAAGGCCAAACACGATAGCTCTCCGCCGCAGGTATTGAAGCGAATGACGGACCACCTCGCGAGCGAAGGATTCAAGTCCTCTGACGAAGCGTGGCTGGTCGTGGATAAGGACCAGTGGACCGATGAGCAGCTGACGCAACTGCACCAATGGTCATTGCAGCAAGAGAACTACGGCTTCGCACTCAGCAACCCCAAATTCGAATACTGGCTATTGCTGCACTTTGAGGATGGCACGGGGGTCACCTCCTCGCGCGACTGCACTGATCGACTCAAACGCTGGATTCCGGACTACGACAAGGGGATCGACACGCGGAAAATCAGTCAGTCGCAAATTGACGTTGCCATTCGCCGCGCAAAGAAACGGGATCACCCACCGTGCTCCGATTGGCCGAGAAGTCTCGGGCAGACAACCGTGTATCGCTTGATCGAAAACATCCTACAAGCCCGCGCTGAACGATCAACGTGACCATCTATCTCAACGAGTTCAGTCTGTAAGCTCGGTGCCCCGGCCTTCAAGACCATTGCGAAAATCTGAAATCAACAGCATTGGTCGCAGCTAAAGCGATCTACTAGGACAGGGAGGGAAAAGATGACGAGTCGGATTAAAGAAAATATCCGATCAGACTGAAAATATGCCTTTTGCGGGAGGAAAGTGGTCGGAAGTGGGCGCTTCGAGGGCTTCAGAACGCGCGTAGGTCATTGACTTATAGAGGGATTGCAGAGTAGCTGGCTATTACGCTCACTAAAGATGCCCTATACCGAGATCCGGGACGTTTTGATCATGTTTCGGAAACTGGTCTCCGTCGAGCCACTCACCGAAGCAACCCACGATTCCGGCATGACACTCGCTGAGAGCTATGGGTTTTCTTCTCATGACTCGCTGTTGGCCATAGTATTCTGCGAGGGCCTTAATTTCCTTTTCGCTCAATTCCTGAGAATAGAGCCCGCATCCGACCAAAAAAGTCATTGTGTCGGTGCCCACTCTTGTAGTCCTTGAGGGTCTTTTCAAGATAGGTCGAACTTTGGCCACGAATCGCTGGCACATCGATTTTTTGACCTCGGCCATCCCGCTCATGGTAGGGGGCAAAATGCGGCGAGGATCCCCCCGATGGACCAGGACCTCGGCCATCTGATTCACCGTGGATCGCGCCGATGGAGGGGCCTTGAGCGGACTAAAGTAGGTCGCGATGTCCGCAAGATCTTGATCCGAGAGGCCCCTGACAAGACCATTCATGAGATCGTTACTGCGGCGGCCATCCTGATAGTCCTTAAGCTGCTTAAAGAGATAAGCCCCTATCTGGCCATCCAAAAGAGGGGCGCTGATCATAAGAGAATCAGTCCCCCGATGATCATGGCAAGTTCATATCGATAGTTTCCATGCCACCCGGGGGTGGAGATGCTGAAAGAATGCCCAACAGAGGATGGGGCCCACAAAAAGGGCGATGAGCGCAAAAAAGGGCCTTCAGCCACTTCTTTTCAAGGGGATTGATGGGAAGCGGTCTTGATGAAGACGTCATCAAAAGCCCCCTTAGGAAATGAGGCCGCGGGGCAGAAAGACCCCAAAATAGAGAAACAGCCAGCCCACCGCCATGGCGATGGCGACCAGACAGAGAAGCACCCAAGTGCCCCTTGGAGAGCGATCGTCACGAGGACTCTCTTTCATGCCATCACCTCAATTTCCCTATAATAACCACACAATTTGAGTGTGAATTATTCTTGTGGCAAATGCAAGTGACGATTCAATGAAGGCCTTCTTCAATCAAGGCTGGTGAGTGACATCGAGCACCGTCATTCTGGCGCATCATGCCTATAATGGCGCGGGGATAAGCAAAGGGCCGCGAAGCGGCCCTTTGGATCCCTTGTGACCGGGAAGGCTTTTAGAAGCGACGTCCACCGCCGAAGCCACCGCGGCCGCCAAGATCGGTTCCGTTCAGCTTGTCGATCGCTGACTGGGCGCCGGCGTCTTCCATTTCGACGAACGCAAAACCCTTGGACTGACCGGTCATACGATCGGTGATGATATTGACTGAGGAGACATCGCCAAACTGTGCAAAGACATCACGCAGCTCGTCCTGAGTGGTCTTGAACGACAGATTGCCTACATAAATGTTTTTCATACCAACAACTCCAACCCCGACACGTCGCCGGAACTAACTTGACATACAAAAATGGCCACAGGGACCCGTTAAACCTAGGCGAGTTACTTCGAGGGGGAGCGGACTTCAAGAAACGGAGCGGCTAAGACGCTGGATTCGCGAAGGGATGACGCGACGCCATGGAAGAACTGTACAGGCCCCAAAACGGTAACACGCCCATATGAATTTGCCTATGTTTTTTTCTGGCCTTGATCAGACCCAGGCCCACGGGATGTTTTCTCCTTAAAGATCATCATGAAAAAGCGCTCCTTCCCCCGCAAAGAGACGCTCGCAAGGCGTGGCGTCCTCGATATGCTCATCGCCTCGGTGCTCTTTGCGCTGATGGGGAATGGGGTCTACGCCTGCGCCCTTCTGGAGGACCCGGTGCCGGCCGCAACCGTGAGCTTCATCAGGGTCATCGTGAATCTGATGGTGGTTCTCATGCCAGCGCTCTGGTCCAAGGACCACCGCCTCCTTTTTGGGGATCGCCGTCCTTCCCTTTGGCTTCGGGGCCTTTTTGGCGGAACCGCCCTCATGCTGTCCTTTATCACGATCCAGCGAATCGGCGCCGGTGAAAGCAGTTTTCTCAGCGCGACCAACGGGGTGTGGATCGCCCTATTGAGTCCCTTTTTGTTACAGCAGAAAAATCGTCTCATCGATGGGATTGCCGTAATAGGCGCGGTTCTCGGGCTTTATTTGCTGCTGCATCCCGATCGGCACTTGGCGGATCCCCTGGGCCGATGGCTGGGTCTCTTCTCGGCTTTTCTCATGGCACTCGCCTATCTCATGATTGCGCGCGCCGGACGCAGCAACACGCCGAGCACCATCGTCTTTTATTTTTGCCTGATGTCGCTGCCGGTTCATGCCCTCTGGTTCTGGGCCCAAGGATGGCAGATGCCTGAAAGCCCTTTGGCCTGGACCCTCAGTCTCTTTGCGGGCGCTGCGGGAAGCCTCGCCCAGTTTTTTCTCACCCGGGCCTACCAAAAAGCACCGGCAACCCTCATCAGCACCGTCGGCACCTTATCACCCGTTCTGAGCATGGGGCTGTCCGTGGTCTTTTTCGGTGTGATGCCTGATCACCTGGGCCTTATCGGCTGCGGCTTGATTCTGGTTTCAGGGCTCCTCCTGCCATGGCTAAGGACCCGCGCAAAAGGCCCCCTTTCCGTCTCGTCTTGATTTAAGTGGGCCCTTGAAGCCCATAGGCCAAGATGGCGGCTGTCGCACTGACATTCAAGGACTGAAGAGCCCCAGATCCTGGGAGGGTCAGTCGAAGATCACAGACATCTAAGATCCCCTTCGAAAGCCCCGTTTCTTCATGACCCAGGAGGATGATTTTTGGAACGGGATCCTGGGCGAGTCGATCAAGCGAAAGAGGATCGCCCCCTAAAGCGGTTCCAATGACCTCAATCCCAGGTTTGACCGCCATCAACAGCCGCCGAAGCTCCTTAACTCGATAGATCTCAAGATGATCGAGGCCCCCTTCTGCCACCCGATAGGCCGCATCTGAGAGGCCCGCCTGACCTGGGTGATCCGAGAGAATCAAAGACCGCCATCCAAAAAAGGCCAGCGAACGCGCAATGGCGCCGACATTGTGAGGATTGCCGACGCCATCGAGTAAGAAGAGAACCCGCTCCTTAACGGCCAAGCGGCAGGGTCAGGTGGGTCTCGGCTTTGGGCTCTGCAATGGCGACCACCCCGCCATGAAGGACCGTTCCTGCGATCCGGGCAAGCTCCTCCCCCTCGACCTTCCGATAGGGTTTTCGGGTTCTGGCCATCAAGGCACAGAAGTCGCCAACCTCCACCCGGTGCTTATCGTCATAAAAAAGCCGGAGCACCCGATCAGGTGCCGCCTTAAAGAGCGCACTCACCGCAGATAACCCAGCGACCTTGATTTCGGGTGACCTAGGTGGCCGGCCTTCAAGCGACAGGTTTTGGTTTGCTGACGGCTTTTTAAAGCCTCCTTGAGAAGATCCCCGGGGGGAGAGATAACGGTCGGTCGACATGCTCTTCATTTCCAGTGGTAGACTCCGGATTCTACACGGGTACCCCCATCCGACCTCTGACCCTCGCCCTTCTTAGATGCCTCGGCTGATCCTCTTCAACAAACCCTTTCAAGTGCTCTCGCAGTTCACCGATCGTGAGGCGGGGCGCTCAACCCTCAAAGATTTTATGGACCTTCCAAGGGTTCGACCCGCGGGGCGTCTCGATTACGACAGCGAAGGACTCTTGGTTCTGACCGATGACGGCCATCTTCAACACAGGATTGCAAACCCTCACCACAAGATCGCCAAAACCTATTGGGTTCAAGTCGAAGGGTTCCCCGATGAGGAGGCCCTAGAGGCCCTGCGCCTCGGGATCACCTTGAACGATGGCCCGACCCTCCCGGCGCGGGTAGAACGACTCGATGAACCTTTGGGCCTTTGGCCTCGGGAACCCCCGATCCGGGTTCGTCAAGAGATTCCAACCCAATGGATCGCCTTAACCATAAAAGAAGGACGCAACCGGCAGGTTCGGCGAATGACCGCGGCCGTCGGATGTCCAACGCTTCGTCTGATTCGGGCCGCGATCGGTCCCTGGTCACTCGAAGGCCTTGCTCCAGGGGCCTTTCGTGAGATCGATTATCAGCGGAAGGTTAGACTCGATCTTGCTCGTATAGCTACTATTAAAAGTCCGCTCAAACTGAATCAACTGAGCCGCAAGAGGAATCGAAAAAGAGCGCTTAAAGACCCCATAGGTTTTTTCAAGGAGGGCCCCCTCATCCAGATCAAGTCGGAGGGATGCCTTGATCAGGGTGTCGAGCCAGGCCTTCTCCAGATGGGGATAACGGGCCCGATAGGCTTCAACGAGAGAAAGCCTTTGATCCCAAAGCGTGATCAGCTGAGCTTGGTAATCGTAGTAAAGCGGCCAAAATTTTCTTTCTTCCTCAGGCGTCAGTGCCAGGACTTCTTTGAGAAGATCCCGCTTTTCCATGCGCTGGCGCGCCAAAAGATGCTCCATGTCGCTCGAGACATCAGGATATGGCCGATCAGCCGCTAAGCCCACCTCAAGGTGAACGATCGTCACCAAAAGGCAACTCCATCGCCTGATGAAAGGATCCTTTTTAAAAGGGGGTCTTTTTGATGTCATGGTGAAATCTCATCGATCTTAAAGAAGGAAGGGGCAAGGGGGGCCCATTGCCCCTCTATTCGTTTATACAATCAGGGCTTAAGGTCCAGGTCTTGTTGTGCCGCCTCCCTCCCTTGCACTCCCTAGGTTCTGGCGTTAAGGTGAAGGTTTTGATTGTTACCCCTGTGAGACCTTGAACCGATGCTAAACCCTCAAAAAGCTTTTTCCACCCGCCTTCTTGCTCTGATCCTACTGATCATCACCCCCAATCTTCAGGCGTTTAGTGGTCCTGGCACCATCTCCCTCGGAGGGGGCTCGAGCGTGCTTGAATTTGCTCCTGAATTCTTCAATCAATTCCCAGCCTTTGGAGCATCCCTCGACCAGTT
>RFVA01000086.1 GCA_009922685.1 Gammaproteobacteria bacterium
TCTGGTAAGTTACCCGTTGCTGTTCGGTCAAAAAACAGTACCCGTGCCTGGGTCATTTTTCAATCGGCACACTGGGTCAATTTTCCCTCGGCGCCAACACGTACTCTGCATACAGGGCCCCCCAGGCTCAGGGAAGACGTATACCGCCCGAAAGGTCATAGCAAGCCTGGTTAACCGGGGGGACCGGATCGGTGTCATGTCCAACAGCCATGCCGCCATCATGAATCTTCTGGCACCTTTGGCGAAGGACCTGACGGACTATCCTTTAACGAAAGTCGATGGATACAAAACCCAGAAGGACTTCTTGGAGGCGTTTCCTCCGGAGCAATACCCTCACTTTCGCTATCGGGGCAAGATGACATTCACAAAGGCTGAACCCTATGAATTCTTTAGGGTGATCGGTGCTACCGCGTTCGGGTTTGCAAAGCTGGTGGATCAGGCGCCGTTGGACTACCTCTTTGTCGATGAAGCCAGTCAGGTTGCGTTGGCGAATCTCATGGTCGCGGCGGGTGCAGCGCGCAATATCATCCTGATGGGTGATCAGATGCAGTTGGAACAACCCATTCAGGGCGTGCATCCGGGAGAATCTGGTCAGTCCGCTCTGGAATACCTTCTCGGGCAGGATGTCGTCATCCCGGAAGAGAAGGGCATCTTCCTCGAACGAACCTTTCGGATGCATCCTGCAATCTGTCATCCCATCTCGACGTTGGTCTATGAAGGTAAGTTGGGGCCGGATCCTGATAATCAGAATCAGAGCATCACTCCTGTGCATGGCGATCAGATCGACCGCCCGTCTGGAATCCAGACCGTTTGGGTGGATCATCAAGGGAATACTCAATCCAGCATCGAAGAGGCCGAAGTGATCGCTGGACTGATTCAGCAACTTGAAGGATCGACCGTGACCCTGAAAGATGGCTCAAGCCGGCCATTCACTCACGATGATGTTTTGGTCGTGGCGCCCTACAACATGCAGGTCAATCTCATGAAAGAGCGGCTTCCCGACACCATCAGCATCGGGACCATCGACAAGTTTCAGGGTCAGGAGGCCCCGGTTGTCATCGTCTCCATGGCCGTCAGCGATCTAGATGAGTCGCCCAGAGGGCTGGATTTCGTGTTTGACAAGAATCGACTCAACGTAGCCATTTCAAGAGCCAAGGCGCTCGCCCTGATTGTTGCAAGCCCCAAATTGAAAGCCGCTTCTGCCAAGAGCATTGCACAGATGGAGAAGGTGGGCATGTTCCTGCGTTTGACAGATCAAGGGGCTCATTGAAGCCTTTCACAAGCAGATGACATTGAAGCTGTGAACAACGTTTTGATCATGCTCCTTTCACCCATCGTTAATATGTGGGCAGGTTACATTTCCCTGTTCATTCCCTATCGAGGACGCGGATTAGAGTCATGGGAGCAGGAAATTGCCCGTAGGGTAGGGGTTCAGGCTCCAACTCGCGTCAAGCTCATCATCGTACGTGCGCTGCCATTTCCCAATCTGAGCTGGATCCGACAATTGGCTATACAGCGAGGGATGAGTCGCAGTGGTCCCATCGGCCTGACCCTCGGGCATGGGATATTCATTCGTGAAGGCTGTTACAGCGTTCGCCTTCTATCTCACGAGTGCCGTCACGTTTATCAATACGAACTGGCTGGATCGGTCCGGAAATTCCTTGATCGGTATATCGCAGAGGTTCTTGCTTATGGCTATCAAGATGCTCCATTGGAGATCGATGCGCGGGCCCATGAAATAGCCAACGTCTTGAATGGCGGCGGCATGGATTTCTTCGGGGCATCCAGTAGACAGAAAATACCTGAATCACAGGAGAGTGAAGATGCATGAAATTATTTGTCCGCACTGCGGCAAGGCATTCAAGATCGATGAATCAGGCTACGCGGACATCCTGAAACAGGTTCGGGACAGTGAATTTGAAAAGCAGCTTCATGATCGGCTGGAGTTGGCTACGCAGGAAAAACTGAACGCGCTCGAACTTGCCAAAAGCAAGGCTGATATTGAGTTGCAACGCATCGCTGCCAGCAAGGACAACGAGATTCTTGAGCTAAAGGCGAAGCTTGAAAGTGAGCTTCAAAAGTCGGTGGCTTCAAAGGATGCTGAAATACAGTCGCTGAAGGCTACGCTGGCCTCTATCGAACTCCAGCAAAAGATTGCCATTACCGATGCTGTCAGCGCCGTCGAGAAAGAACGGGATGAATTCAAGAATGGTCTTGAGCAGGCCACGCTCCTGCATCAACTGGCCGAGAAATCCATTCAGGATAAGTACGAGACTCAAATCAAAGATCGTGATGAGGCCATAGAGCGCCTTCGTGACATGAAGGCGAAACTCTCTACCAAAATGATCGGTGAGTCGCTTGAGCAACACTGCGATATCGAGTTCAACCGCATTCGAGCCACGGCGTTCCCCAAAGCCTACTTTGAAAAAGACAACGACATTCGGAATGGAAGCAAAGGCGACTTCATTTTTCGTGATCACGATGAGGAGGGAACCGAAATCGTCTCCATCATGTTTGAAATGAAAAACGAATCTGACGCCAGTGCCAACAAAAAGAAGAATGAGGACTTTCTTAAGGAACTGGATAAAGATCGCAACGAAAAAGGATGTGAGTACGCCGTGCTGGTCTCGCTACTAGAACCCGAGAACGAGCTCTACAATGCCGGTATCGTGGATGTCTCCCATCGTTTTCCGAAAATGTACGTCGTCCGTCCCCAGTTCTTCATCCCGATTGTCACCTTGCTCAGAAATGCGGCGATGAATTCACTTCAATTCAAGACGGAGCTTGCGCTCGTCAAGGCGCAGAACATTGATATCACTCACTTCGAATCGGAACTTGAGGCCTTTAAGACGGGCTTTGCGCGCAATTACGATTTGGCATCACGGAAATTCAAAACCGCGATCGAAGAAATCGACAAGACGATTGATCACCTCTACAAAACCAAGGATGCGCTTCTGAGTTCCGAGAACAATCTTCGTCTGGCCAATAACAAGGCTGATGATCTGACGATCAAGAAGCTCACCAAAGGCAACCCTACGATGGCGGCAAAATTTGCTGAACTCAGTAGTGATGCCAATGGTGAAGGATAAGGATTTTCAAGGCAGCGATTACGACTGCCCCAGAGCCGCTGCAACTGGCAGGGTGTTTCACGGAGCAAAGAAATGAAGGCGACGCTGGTTTTCCTATCCCATGAATCATGGGATGTCTCAGTCGGGATGGTTTTCATCCCCTGTCTTTGCTGGGTCATCGGAAATCGAAAGATCTCCAACCCGCATGCAGATTATCCCCATTATCGGGTGGGCGACTTTCAGATGCTCCTTGAACATCCGGAGATGCAGAAAATTCTCGGAAAGGAGTGCAGGCGACTGATTCTGGTGACACAGGAAGAGGGGGACGGCCGTCAGGAAGACATAGACCTCTTGCTTGAGGATGTAGGCACATCCGGATTTACTTTCAAAGTGATTGACCTATAGGGGCTATCTGAGGGTATCAACAGGCCTACCATCGGGAAGCGCGGATCCTGGTTTCAGATTTGCTCCTGTTCTCATTCAACGCTATCGACACTCCATTCGACGTTCTCTGGCTCAGTGCATGAGCCTGTCCATGGGTAATCTGCATTTTTTCAGCAATCAGGGCTCTTGGTTAAACCCCATGATGAAGAATCCGAACGAAACAAGCGATGGACTCAGTCGCGAGGAAATCATCACTCGAAATGGATGGGCAAAAACCAGCCCCTTTGTGATCCCCGATGACTTGGATGATGTTCTGGGTGGACTGCTTCGACGATTGAATACCATGCCGACCTGGACAAACGAGAAAATGACGCTTTACGGAGAGATCGAAGCAGAGGCGAAAAAACTGAAATACAAGCTCTTCAAAGGTGATTGTCGTCGGTATCACATTCAGCGTAAGGGAGACCACGGCTTGTTTGACGTCCCTATGGATATGCGCGGTGCGTTGGCTCCATTCCGAGGAAAGCGCATTCGGTTGATCTGTGCAGGCAGTTGGGATCAATACAGTGGTCGATATTTTCTGGCCAAGGATTTACAGCCCAAAAAAACCGCTTCAAATTAGTGGCTGTGGCTCTCTATTTTTAGGAGAAAACGGTGTCCCTCATCCCAAACATTTATATGTGCCGCCAATGTGGCTATCTCTATGAAACCAAAAAGGGGGATCCTGAGGTAAACATCCCATCCGGGACCGAAGTGGCTGACTTTCCTGAAGCGTGGAAATGCCCCGACTGCGGTGCGTCCGCGGATTGTCTTGAAGAAATTCTCTAGGAGTTACGATGGGTCGGCTGGTCGTTTGTGAGTGGGAAGGACGGTCATTAACGATCGAAGAGGCACTGGATCTTAGAACCCAAAGGCCCGCTTCCGCGCATCACTTCTACTGCCAAGAGTGTGGCCAGAGGGTACGAGCTCATAAAGCGGGAACAACGGGGCAGGGCGCTCATTTTGAACATCTCCTTAGAAATCCTCAGTGTTCACCTGGATCCGGCCCCATTCAGCATTCCACGGGGCGGGCGCAGGCCTCTCAGACATCAAAGAAACCCCCTCCGAGTCTTCAAATCAAATGGCCTGATGGCGTATCCACAATGGAGCCCCGCCCGGATTTCTCTCGTATCCATGCATTACTTCCGCCTCAATGCGGCCAGCGCGAATTCAAACCTACCCTTTGTATTGGGCTCGACATCGCCTGGTTCGGTGGCTCCAAAGGAAATCCTGATTCTCAATATGACTGTGTTGTAGCCGCGGTTGTGGGGCCTGATTCAAAAGCGACCCATCTGGATATCAAACGGGTGCCTCTGATTGGTCGTGATCCCGATGGTTCTCTCACTGCGGGCGCCATTGGGAAGGTCATTGATCGCTATGCTTCACAGGTGCAAAGCATCGTTTTGGGGATTGATGCTCCTCTGCTGTCGACCCAGGTCATTCCTCCTAGGAGGGCGCGTGCATGGCGGGCAGCGGATCGAGTCCTAAGTGATGCACGGCGTGGAATCGATCAATTCGTTGGTGGAAGCAATGGATGGCATCCCACATTGCAACCGGGTGCTCCATTAGCACCGCGCGTGGTTCATCTGATGGATGCGCTCTCTCGCCAGCATGGCTTTGCGGTCTGGAACACTAAAAATGTCCAGCATGAGCGATTGGCAATCGAGGTCTTTCCGTCGGAAGCGATCTGGGCATTGAAACGGCTTGGTGGGTATGCCGATCATACGAATGCGGATCTGATCCGAAGCTACAAGAAATTGAAAGGAGTGGCTCTCCGTGAGGAAGAGATTCGCAACCTTATTCAGAGAGTGCTGTCGCCCGTTGGCCCCCTTATAGGATTTGAGGAAGGCTGGCAGATGATTGAGGACTCGAGTCTATCCTGGTTGCTGACTGACCCAGCTTGGGTTCAGGGAACTGAATATCGGGGCGGAAAGCTATTGGATGACACCATCGATTCTTTGCTGTGCCTTGCTGTGGCAATAGGCTATGCCAAGGGGGAAAGCCACGTCTATGTGGATAATTCGAATCCCGACGATGGTCACATCATTGGTCCGGGTATATTTGCTAAATAGTTGAATTCTTGGAATGTTTGACATCATGACGATCATCACAGAAAAAGATGCCTTAATTGCGTATGCGAAGATGCTTAATACGGGTGAAGTGGAGGGCTTCATCAGCCTTTTGGCACCCGACTTCAGATATGCCTCGCAATCGGTGTTTTCTGAGATCGAGGGCAAGGATGCTTATCGTGCCTATATCGAACCCAAAATCGCGACGATCAAGAAAAATCCAACGGCAAAGGTCTTCGCAGAACTAGGAGAGACTAATGCTTGGGGGCATGAGCAATGCGTTCTGCTGGCCCAGGGCTCCAAAGACGACCTTGTTGCCACCTTATTCGTTAAGGTAGAGCAGGGTTGTGTCATAAGAGCTGATATGTGTTTGATTCCCGCTCCGCAGACCGTGCGTAGGACAGGCATATACCCTGGACTAGAAGGCTGAGATCAGAGTTTTCGCCCCCTATTTCCGACTCGACGTTTGTTGGTCCTCCTATGACGCCGAAAGAGGTTCTCTTCTGCCGAAAATGTGCGATGACAGCCTTGAAATCTTGGAAAGGTTGGCCTCTTATGGGGCTGATATCAAATTTATGGCAATTCCCATCAAATAATAGGTAAATAACAATCCTCCCATTCCTAGAGGAGGTAAACGTGGTCGTCTCCGGGACCAGGAAATGAGTGTCCCAAGCCCCAAGTCGTCGTATGGGCTCCAGGCGCATGGTTCCCTGTGACTTCAGGAATCGGATAGGCCATGCTCATCCGGTATGGGATTTCTGCATGAAGGGTGAAGGATCCCCGCCACACAGAGCGGCATCCCCAACAGTTTGCAGTCCAAATCCGCGCCGATGAATGGCAGGCGGCCCGCGATTTAGAGACCGTCATGCCCAAACACCCGCTTGTCTGCTCCCAAAATGGGAGGTAGCATGAGCCATGCGCGTTATTGCAAAAAGCACTTTGAGGAAGTTCTGGGAGCAGCCCCAATATGCCGATTCAAAAGGTCCTCTGGAGAGTTGGTATGACGAGGCCATGCAGGCTAGTTGGGCCACCCCTCAGGACATAAAGGAGCAGTACCGAAACGCCAGTCTTTGCGGCAACCATCGCGTAGTCTTCAATATTGGCGGAAACAAGTATCGACTCGTGGTGGAAATGCAATACCGTGCAGGTATCGCCTGGGTGAAGTTTGTTGGCACGCATGCAAAGTACGACCAAATCGATGTGGAGAGCGTTAATGAATATTAAGCCGATACGAAATGATGACGATTTACGGGCTACGTTCACCCGTTTAGAGGCAATCTTTCAAGCTCCCGAGGGTTCGATAGAAGCAGATGAGATGGAGGTGTTGGTCACCTTGGTTGAGGCTTATGAAAATCGTCATTATCCGGTAGGTCCTGCCGATCCAATTGAAGCCATTAAGTTTCGAATGGAACAGCAGGGCCTGGTAGCAAAGGATCTGGAGCCTTATATCGGATCAAGCGGGCGAGTTTCAGACGTGCTCAATCGAAGGCGCTCTCTGAGTCTACGCATGGTCAAGCGTCTTCATGAAGGGCTCAAGATTCCTTATGAGAGCTTGTTCTCGCAGGTGGGATAACCTGTCTCGATTAGCCTATGGCATTCCCCCCTCTAAAACAAAGGCAAGCAACAATCCTCCCATTCCCAGAGGAGATAGACGTGCTCATCTCCAGGCCCCGGATAGGAGTGTCCCAATCCCCAGGTCGCCGTATTTGCTCCCACGGCATGATTCCCTGTGATTTCTGGAACAGGCCAAACCATGCTCATCCGATATTGCGATTTCTGCAGGAAGTGAGTGCGATCACGTGATTTGATGGCTGTATTTTCACGTTTGATGATGGCCGTCAGGCCATCATCATTCATGTTGGACTTCGCTGATTTTATTTGCAT
>RFVA01000087.1 GCA_009922685.1 Gammaproteobacteria bacterium
AATTAATGTGGGAAAAAGTGATTTTATAGAGTCAGTTAATTTGAGATGAAAATCCCGGATAAGTGCAAGAAAAGCCGGTTATGAAATCAAGAAACTACACGTACCTACTGTATTTTTGGCTGATCGCAATTAGTAATCAGAAAATGTTTTGTGTTCTTTTCTAGTTATCGGGGGATGGCCAATGCAGTTTTCCACGTCCTACACGCAGGGCTTCCACAAGTCTGGTGCCACCCTGCAAGCGGCCCGAGAATAGGCTGGGCTTTGGGTCAACCGCTGGCTTGTTAAAGGCGGCGACCTTCTTATAGTCAGGCGATACCAACCAAGTGCGTCCATCCGCCTCATCGGTGACGATCCGAAAGAGGCCCGCGGGCGGAGCAGTAGCAATGTCGAGATGGCGTTTGTAATGTTCAACCGACCACTTCTGGATGCCGCCGCTAAGGGCTTCTGTACGAAACCGCGCCCAAAGCGCGGCCGTGTCTGGGGTCGGCCAGTCACCGGCGTCTGTGTAGTTCGCGATCTCGTCAGATTCGAACCAGGCCCGCATCTCAGAGGTTGTGACAAAAATAGGTTTAGCGTTCTCGATCGCAGCAATGGCCGCACGCCGCGATGGCAGACCCGCACGGATCAGCATGGACATCATGAATTGTGGGGTACCCGTCTCGACCGCAGCCGCAGCACCGCCCGTCATAGTCTCCGGTGACCAGCCGAGGGACACGCGGCGGGTACGAATTGCTTCCAGCGCCCACACTAGGCGATAGGTGAAAGCCTCTTCTACTACACGCATATTTTGCGCCCCTATTTTGGCGACACCCTGGCCAGAGACCCAACTGCGCAGAATGGCCTTCCAATTTGCCGGCAACGCATTCGCCTTTTCAGGTATGAAGGGCCGAATAAAAAGAAGGCGTTCGCCGAGGCCAACGAGCGCATGGAGAAGTTCATTGATATCGCCGGTAATCGCAGCCATGTCAGCCCGGTCGAGGAGTTCGTTCAATTCGTCAGCCATGGCGTCAATGACTAGACCGGCCTCGAGTCCGACACCCATTGCAAAATGTCCGCGCCGCTGCTGTGCAGTTGTGCTCGTCCAGATCAGATCAGCACGAGCTTCGAACACCTTTTTGTGCAACGAAGCGACTTCTTCATCCTCACGCGCAATCTGGCGAGCCCAGAGCGATCCCTGAAGTGCCTCGTCTAAGAGTTGTGGCAGGTTGGCACGATCAGAATCAAGTGCTTCGATCAGGCCGAACACGGTTGCATCGAGGCGCTCAATGATTTTGGAAATTGGCTCCTCTTCGATAGTTTCTTCCTCGTCATCACCGCTTACTTCATCGTTGATATCTGAAACGTATTCGACAGTATTTGCCAGCCGCTCGGTAACCGCGGCTTCCTCCTCAGGCGATCTCCAGGCATCTCGAGCATTCGCGAGATACTCCCATGCATCTGAGCGATCCAGGACACCATTGCGCGACAGGCGTGTAAGGATCTGATCAACGATCTGGATGAGGCCGCTCTTCAGCGTGCGAGCCTTGGCTGAGGCGACCAGCTCTCGCCACTCTCTCTTCCTCCAGTCTACTTTATCGAAAATAACGTGGATGATGAGACCCTCGACGTCTACGAAAGCACGTCCGGCGCGCCCTGCTACGTTAGCGAATTCCTCACCTTTGATCTTTTCTGAGGCCCGATATAACGCTGGTACCAAAAGCACGGCGGCGTTAAGGTTGAGGCCTTGAGACAACGTCGGTGATGCGACAATGACCTTCAGTACGCCCTCGGACATCAGGTTTTCGAGTTCGCGTAAAAATGGACTCGGCAGCCGGCCATGGTGTATGGCAACACCCTGTTTCAGGCAAGTGACTGCGGGATGCTCTTTGCCTAGCCACTCTATACCAACCTCCAAGGCTCGACCGATAGACGCTTCGTCTTCCAGCAAAGTGTCCAGATAGCCACGCTTGCAGAGATCCACGATCTGCTTCCCGTAGCTTTCGACCCAATTTGCTTGGGTGGAGAAGATTAAGGTCCGCTTCCCCTGATTTGCAAACTCCCATGCGGCGAATAGAGCAAGATGCGAGTTTTTGCGTGGATAGGGATTAGTCTCCTTCCCCCGTGCTGCTTTTTGGACGACGAACTTGTCTAGGAAAGGGCCTTCCTCGTCGAGGTCGAGCCGTAGAAGTGCATCCTTACCACGCCAGGTAAGCGCACCGAACCGCTGTCGTGTGGGACGCCAGTCGGAACGTACCGGCTCACCCGGCTCATCAGAACGTATCCATGCGTTGAGATCGTTCAGCTCATCGCCGCTGGGTAGGATGGCGGAGAGACAGACGACCCGTCGTTCGCTGGCGTCTGGGCGCCGCAGCAGTCGTTGCACCAGCGTTTCGTAGCGGATTTCACGATCGGTCGGGCCGATCATGTGGCCTTCGTCAAGAACGATCAGACCAACGTCACTGATCAGCGACGGATCGCTTCTCAGGGCGAAATCGAGCTTCTCGGGCGTCGCAATAATGATCTCGAGTGAGCGCAGAACGTCTTCATCTCCTACCGAAAGGCCGCTGGCACCGTATAGCGAGGAGACTCTGAAACCAAGCGGTGCGAAAGTCTTTCTGAAAGAACGCTCGGTCTGCGCAGACAGGGCTCGAAGCGGTGTAATGATAAGAACTCGTCGCGAAGATGACAAAGTCATCAATGCGGCAATCTCAGCCACCCGCGTCTTGCCAGCACTGGTCGGTAAAGCGACGACAAGGTCGTCAGTTAGATCCGTGGAACGTCGGGCTGCTTCAAGCTGCGATGGCCACAGTTCCACTTCAGAACTCTTTCGTGCATAAAGCGAGGAGATGAACAGCCGGCGGAGGTCCGTATATTTTTCCTTTGCTCCTGCTGGTGGCACGGTCGGCAGGTTTCGATGTAATGAATGTTGCCAAAGGTCATCGATTAGGTGATGGCAGAGGTTTGATACCCACCATAACGGAACAATCCCTGCGTTGTCTGCCAGGCTGACCGCAGCAGCAAGCAATGTTCGTGCACTTTCGATCGGCGACTGCTCGCCGGTCTCGAGCGCAAAATCAAAATTTGCGAGGGCTCGGCAGATCGCTGTGTTGATGATTGTGGAAAGCACATCGGAGATGTCGGGGTTTTCAGCTCGCAGCGCTTCGGCGATCTGCTCATCGCCATGTGCATCGTCATCCAACCACTCGCGAACGAAGTAACGCAATTGATCGAGATCGCGCAGTATGAGGTGTCGGATCGCCGTCTCCCCAGGGGAGCTGTTGAGGTCGCCTACACTTTCGTTGAAGAGCGAATATGCAACTGCCGAGAAACCGGCAAGATGATAGGCGGCAGCAGCGATGGTGCGATGGAAACCGCGATGGGGCTCCTCCGGATCACCGTTGCGGACGAGCGCTTCGAAGGCGTTTGCACTGCGCTGAGTGTGGTCACGTGATTTGATGGTCACATGTGCAAGTTGGGTGATGGCCGGCAGGCCATCATTCGTTTTGAACATTGAGCCTTCTTTTTTCATCTGGCCTGATGGGCTTTTCTGGGGGTAATCTCTGACTTTCCCCCGATTTCTCAGAGGGGGTGAGAACCTGAAGTCCCGTTCAGGCCCTCACCGAGGATGAACATCAAGGGGCGTACAGTCTGTTTCAGTGAGGGTCAGAGATCCTCATCGCCCCATTGGCCGGCTTCCTCATCCTCTTCCTCTTCCTCGTATTCATCCTCTGCATCCGCACTGGCCCAGCCATAGGCCCGGGCCAACTCAGGCTGATAGTGGTTTTCGAAGGCCACAAGGGTCTCCCGGAGTAGCTCATGCCAGCACCTGATCGTCTGATCGGGAAGCTCTGGGAGCGTGATACTGATGCGGTTCCGCTGGTAAGGGTTAACCCCGAGATAGGGAAAGAAGCGCGCTTCGCCAGGACCCATTTCCCGTCTTCGGAACTCAATGAAGGGTCGATATCGCTTCATGACCGCCCCCGCTTCATGGGTCTGGGTGATGTGGGCTGAGCGAACACCTCAAGGTACAGTTTTTCATCGAGCTGAGGGAGGTTCCGCTGGGTCGCCGCGATCAGGAGATCATTCGACATGGAGATCAGGATCCTGAAGTTTCCGGCCGCATGATCGCAGAGCATCGCCCGCAGTTCCTGCGTCATCAGATTCGGATTCCCCGCTTCGGTCAGGAGGTGCTCCAGCAGGCTTCCAAGCTCCTCACGAGAGGCATACTCGGTGGCATATCGATAGCGGATGCGGCTTCCCAATGGCAGTAACTCTTCCCGTCGCAGACGATCCGGAAGCCGGGCATCGCCAGCGAGAATGATGCACAGCAAGGGGTAGGAGTCGAACCGTGCACTGGACATCAGTCGCAACTCATTCAGGACCTGAGGCCCCATCTCCTGCGCTTCATCGATGAGCAGAACCGGTCGTTGCCGACAGGATTCAAGATGGTTCAACCATCGCTCCCTCAATGCCTTGAACCCACCCCAGCGGTTGGAGGGTGTCAGGGGAACACCGAACACATCGCCCATTTCCCGATAGAAGTCACTCAATTGGCTTTGGGGATGGCTCAGGGTCCCGACCACCAGGTCGGGTATCCGCCCCAACTGGTCTGCCAGATGGCGCAAGATGACACTCTTCCCGGTTCCAGGATCACCGTGGATCATGGCAAATCCGCCCTCGCGGATCAGGACATGCTCAATCCGCCAGCAGAAGGCGGTCATCCGCTCAGGGAGATAGAGTGCGTGCGCGGGGATTTCCTGGGAGAAGGGGTTCCACTTCAACCCGTAAAGGGCCTGGATCTGAGGCGTCATGCATCCCCCTCATCGTCAATGGGGATATAGGCCGGTGGCAAGCCAGATGCCGCGTAGCCAGCGATCAGCTCGCGCAACAGAGGGGCCATTCCTGTCGTTGGGACCGGTTGCAGAGAGGGCGTCACCGGGTCCATCCGTTTTCTGACCCCGGAGGCATTGGCCGTCTTATCCACCGGATGCAGAGGGGCCAGTATGTGCGCCTCCCGGGGATCGATCAGATCGACCTGGCTCAGGTCCCAACGAGCATAGCGCAGATGGACGTTCTCAAGGGTGCGATAGCGGGAGGGGATCTCGAAGCGTCCCCCTTCAAGGGCAATGGTGCCATCGGAGCGGCGTTGCTTGCGGCTTGTCTTGAGGCGAAAGGCCCTGGAGAGCTCCAACGCCTCGGGACTGGGCCTCCCCACGTTGGGACCCTCAAGATACCGCTCCAGCGGCGTCATCCCGATTTCGCTGTGAAGGCTACGGTTGTATTCCTGCTCCACCCAGGCTTGGGTGGAGAGGTTCAGGGTCTTGAGGGTCAGCTGCGCTTCCCCCTCCAGCATCGGCATCAGGCGTGATTCGATTCTGGACCAGAGAAACTCCTGCTTGCCGTTCTGGTAGGCCGAGTAAGGCAGGGTTTTGCGGTGAAGGATACCGAGATCCTTCAAGCCCTCAACCGTCTCCCCAGCCAGCATGGCGGCGCCATTGTCGGTCATGAGGGATCGGGGGAGTGCCCGCTTCATGATGGCCTGGCTCAGGCCATGCACCAGTGTTTCCGCTGTCTCATCCCAATACCATTGCAAATGGCAGACCAGACGGGAGCGGTCATCCAGGATGCCAAGCAGCTTGGGCGTGATCCAGTCGCCGGAGCGGTTGAGCACTTGTCTGGAACCGACATGGAAGTCCAGATGCCAGAGGGCATGCACATGCTCGACCTCATAGCTTCGCACCTCCAGGGATTCCAGCCGCTCCTGGGCGGCGATGGCCCCTGCAGTCTGGCGTTTGGGGCGTGCATTGCGGAACAGGCCCTTGGCTCTCATAAAGCGCCGGATCGTCGGATAGGACGGGACCTCAAAGGTGGTGTTCCGATTGAGGCTACACAGGTTGTCGTAATGCAGCTTCATCGTCCAACCCGGGTGTTCGCGGTACTGCCTCACCAGTTGCTCGCGGACCTCCAGAGGAAGGCTCGGGAACATGCCGTAATGACTGCCCAGCCGGTTCTTCAGGGCACCTACTGGATCGCTGCAACTCCTGGCCTTGTAGTACCAGCGCTCGAGGGTTGAAAGACCAAATTGGATCGGCTCCCCGCTGAGGGGATGCCGCCAGGTTCTGGAGGCCAGTTCACTGAGTCGCGCCTGAAGCTCCCCGGGTTCGGGGGGCTCTGCAAAGAGACGGCCGATGATGACAAAGCGCAACTGCGCCCAGCGATCACGGCCCGAGGAGGGGTGTTTTGAGGTCATGGGTTCTCCCGTTGCGCGGTGCCGGCGGCACCTCTACGCGGGAGCGACACTATCCATCGGGTTTTCGGCTAACCAGACGCATCCTCTGCGTGAGATCAAAGCCCCTCGTTGGCGCTGATCATGCCCCCAATGGTGATGGGGCTCAGGAACGTGAGCAGCCGGGAAATGGCATGGCCCGAATGACCCAAGGTCTCCAGCAGCGCATGGGGAAATCGGTATGGATCTGGAGGCGGCATGAAGCGTCCTTTCACCGCCTGCCAGAAGCGAGAGGCCGGTAGCGTTTTCGTCCAAAAAGACCGCCATCGCCAGAGCGTTCTGAGCGATAGGTTCATCTCCTGAGCCAGACGAGAAAACCAGGCCGTGATCCGATCCTGACAACAGGAGGCCAGCACAACGATCAGCCCCACATAGATCTTGCGCCCGAGGAAGCGGAGCGATGGACAGGTGATTCGCTTGCGGCAGGCCGCGCAGCAATAACTGAATCGAAAGGAGAAAAGTGCCCGATGATTCGCCTCGATCCCTCGAGGCTTCCTCGGATAGTGAGACTGATGCAGTCGGTCATGACCGCAGTGGGGGCAACCCTTGGCCAGGGTCTCCTGGGCCAACTCGGTATCAAACTCGAACAGCGATGAAAAAAGGGTGGGATCTGAAACGAGAAAATGTGACACTTTGGGCAGTCTTAATTGGTGTGGTAACCGTAAGACTCGCCCAATCGGGGGTTGTGATCAACTCCCGTGAGGGTGTTTACCCCTCAACCCTCAT
>RFVA01000088.1 GCA_009922685.1 Gammaproteobacteria bacterium
ATGAGCGACACCGAGAAGCGTGTCTTTGAACACGTTCCCAGCCCTTTCTGTGGCATTGCATCGGATGATCTCAGGATTGCAGTCGACGGTCAGACCGTTAAAGTCATCGAGGGGGGTGATCCCGTCACTATCGCAGGCTTTGAGACCCCCATCACCGATCTTAAGCCTCGACTTCATGGTCAGGAGGTCTCTTTAGAGACCGCTATTAGCCATATCGCAGGTCGTCTAAAAGGCAGTCGGCTCCCTCTCTTTAGTGGCTTTGGGAGCGATGTCAATGAGGCGCGTGCGGCATTCTCACTCATTGATCGAAGCCGCGGCATTTTTGATCAAATGCGGGCTGGGGCCGGTCTTCGAAACCTCCTGGTCCTCTCAGATTCTGGTTGGATGGCAACCACCTTGGCAGAACTCAAGAACCGGGTGGATCTCCTGATCATCTTTGGGAGTGATATCGAGGGACCTTTCCCTCGTTTTTTTGAGCGCTTCATTTGGAATCAAGAGACCCTCTTTGGGGCGGATACCTCTAAACGAGACATCGTTTATCTCGGGACATCGCCGTCTGGAAACCAATCCACGGCCCCTGATGGCCGGAAGCCTCAGGTTATTCCCTGCCAAATGGAGGATCTTCCCCTGGTGGCGGCTGCTTTTTCGGCGTTGGCGCAGGGACTGAGGGTCCAGGGAGAGACCGTCGGTGGGATTCCTACCGCGACACTTGAGGGATTGGTCCAGCGCCTCAAAGATTCAAGCTATGGGGTCATCACCTGGGCTGCCGGGCAACTTGATTTTCCTCATGCCGAATTAACCGTTCAGCAGATGTGTAAGGCCATCGTTGCGATTAATCAAGTGACCCGATGCGCTGCACTTCCTTTGGGGGGCCAGGATGGTGACCGGACGGCCAGTCAGGTCGCTTCTTGGATCTCAGGCTTCCCTACCCGAGTCGGGTATCTTCAAGGATTTCCAGAATACGATCCCTATCACTATGGGGCGGAACGACTTCTTCTTGAAGGGGAAGCGGATCTTCTGGTCTGGGTGTCGACCCTCAGTACCAACCCGCCTCCAGAAACTCAAGTTCCGACCCTGGTTATCGGGCGTTCTGGCATGGTCTTTTCGAAAGAACCTGAGGTTTTCATCCCTGTGGGGGTTCCTGGGATAGATTTTTCAGGCCATATGTATCGCTGCGATAACGTGGTGGCCTTACCGCTCTATCAGCTCCGTGATACCTGCTTACCCCGGGCATCAAACGTATTGAAGGCGATTGAAGAGGCCATGGGCCCTGAATCTTCGTGAGCACCACCGATCATTTGAGCGCACTGAGGGCTGCTCTGACTTATTTCGGAGACTTTAAGACATGTTGATGAAACTCACGGGCGGAAAAGTTTACGACCCGGCTCACGGCATCGATGGGGAGGTTCGTGATCTCTATATACGAGAGGGCCGGATCATTGCCCACCCCCATGGCGAAGCGGTTTCTGTCGATCAGGAATTTGATTGCCGCGGCAAGGTCATCATGTCAGGGGCCATCGATATGCATACGCATATCGGCGGTGGTAAGGTCACGATTGCAAGAAACCTCCTTCCTGAGGACCATCGAAATGACCCCGTCGCTCGCTCCGGCCTCAAGCGAGCGGGCGCTGGGCATTCCGCTTCATCGACCTTAACGACCGGCTACCGATATGCCGAGATGGGGTATACCGCAGGCTTTGAGCCTGCGGTTCTTCCCATCAATGCACGTCAGGCCCACATGGAAATGGCTGATGTTCCCCTCTTGGATGTCGGTGGTTATGTGATGCTTGGAAGTGATGACTTCTTCTTAAGGCTCCTCTCATCTGGGGTCGATCAGGAGGTGATCAACGATTATGTCGCCTGGACCGTTCATTCCAGCCAATGTATTGGACTCAAAGTGGTGAACCCTGGGGGGATCAGCGCATTTAAATTCAACCAGCGCTCCCTTGATTTGGATGAGCAACATCAGTACTACGGCGTCACCCCAAGAGGGATTCTTCAGTCCTTGACCCGGGCGGTTCATGAGCTTGGGATTCCGCATCCGTTGCATGTGCATGGCTGCAACCTCGGTGTTCCGGGCAACATTGAAACCACCCTCAACACGATCAGTGGGGTGGAAGGACTCCCGATGCACCTGACCCATATCCAGTTCCATAGCTATGGAACGGAGGGTGATCGAAAGTTTTCTTCAGGCGCCGCGAAGATTGCGGAGGCCTTAAATAAAAATCCCAATATTACGGTCGATGTAGGGCAGATCCTCTTTGGTCAAACGGTGACAGCGTCAGGGGATTCGATGCGTCAATACGCAAACCATGGCCATGCGCACCCCAATAAATGGGTCTGCATGGATATCGAGTGTGATGCGGGTTGTGGCGTTGTCCCTTTTAAATACCGTGACCAGAATTTCGTTAATGCCCTTCAGTGGTGTATTGGCCTTGAGATTTTCCTTCTGGCGGAAGACCCCTGGCGGATCTTCTTAACGACCGATCACCCCAATGGCGCTCCCTTTACGACTTACCCCCACTTGATCCGTCTCTTGATGGACAAGACGTTCAGAAACGATCGATTGGCCAGTATCAGCCCCGATGCTGCAGCACTCAGTACCTTGGGATCGATCGATCGCGAATATAGTCTCTATGAAATAGCCATCATGACCCGGGCGGGTGCTGCGCGTCTTTTAGGGCTTCATGACCGGGGACATCTTGGCGCCGGCGCTGCCGCTGATATCACCGTCTACACCGAGCAAGATGACAAAGAAGCCATGTTCACCCGGCCTGATTATGTCTTTAAGGACGGTGAATTGATTGTTCGAAAGGGTGAAGTGGTCAAGATCGTTTGGGGCAATCTCCATACCGTGCGGCCTGAATTTGACCGGGCCGGGATTGAACGTCGCCTGAAGCCCTATTTTGACCGCTACCACACCATGGCCATGGATAACTTTGTCATTCGTGATTGGGAAATCGAGGATGATGGTCGTAGTCAGATTTTGGTGCATCCATGTCGGGGGCAATCATGAGCCAGAAGTGGGGTCTCGGAGCAATGAGGAGTGCGAGATCATGATTAAAAATGGCGTAACGATCGATCAAACGTTCGCAGAAGCTTTCCCGATGCGGGCTACCCGCATCATCATTACCGCACACAATGCGAAGTGGGCCATGATTGCAGCGACGGCCATGACAGGGTTTGCGACCTCGGTGATTGCCTGTGGCTGTGAAGCCGGTATTGAGCGGGAGATGGGGCCAGAAGAAACGCCCGATGGCCGCCCTGGGGTGGCCGTGCTTCTTTTTGCGATGGGCGGTAAGACCCTCGCTAAACAGCTCGAGACGCGGGCGGGCCAGTGTGTCTTAACGGCGCCGACCACCGCGCTCTTTTCAGGGCTTCAAGAAGGGGATCCTATTCCTTTGGGTAAGAATCTCCGTTTCTTTGGTGATGGGTTTCAGATTTCAAAAAAAATCAGTGACCGCCGTTATTGGCGGGTGCCCGTGATGGATGGTGAATTTTTGACGGAGGAAACGACGGGGATGGTCAGCGCTGTTGGCGGTGGTAACTTCTTAATCCTTGCTGAAAGCCAATCAGAGGCTTTAGCGGCGTGTGAGGCCGCCATTGAGGCAATGAAAAAGATTCCTCGTGTCATCATGCCTTTTCCTGGAGGCGTCGTCCGCTCAGGATCTAAGGTCGGCTCTAAATACAAAGCCCTTAATGCTTCGACTAACGATGCCTTTTGTCCCACCTTAAAAGGCCAGACCCACAGTGAATTAAGCCCTGAGATTGAATCCGTCATGGAGATTGTGATCGATGGTTTGACTCAGGAGGATATCCAAAAAGCGATGCGGGTGGGGATGGAGGCTGTTTGTGCGTTGGGGGCACCCGCGGGAATTCGCCGCATTAGCGCAGGCAATTACGGCGGGAAATTGGGTCCCTTTCTTTTCCATTTGCAGGAGATCATGGCATGAGTGCTCTGACCTTTACTCTCAAGGGTCCCCTTGAGCAGCGCCTGAATGTCTCATCTCTCACCCTAGATCATCTAAAGGATCTCGATATCGCCGCGATCAAGACCCTGTCGCTTCCTTTGGGTAATCGATCGATGGCGCTCCAAGACCTCTTTTTGGTTGAAGGCCAGGATCCCTCCGAGATCGTATTCAGGGGAAAAACCCATAAACTCGACAAGATCGGCCAAGGTATGACCTCTGGCATGATTCGCGTTGAGGGGGATGCTGGGAGTTATCTCGGCATGCACATGAAAGGCGGTGAGATTCGGGTGAAGGGATCGATCGATGCTTATGGGGCCTGTGAGATGAGGAATGGATTGATCCTCATAGAGGGCCATGCCGGGGATTTTCTCGGTGCAGCGCTTCCTGGCAACAAGAAGGGGATGGCGGGCGGTATCGTCCATGTGAAAGGCAACGTCGGCGCTCGAGCGGGAGACCATATGCGCCGGGGCGCTCTCGTGATTGATGGCCATGCCGGTGACTATCTCGGGGCTCGGATGACGGCAGGAACTATTGCGCTCCTTGGTCAATCGGGGCGGTATCTTGGATATGCCATGGGCCGTGGGACGCTCCTTTTGGCAAAGCCCCCTCAAGAGATTCTCCCAACCTTTCAGGATTGCGGGACACACACGTTGGGATTTATTCCCTTGTTGCTGAAAAGTTTCGAGGGCCTGGAGTCCCCCCTGTCTGGCATGTCGGGCCGGCTTAAGCGAGTCCACCGCTATGCCGGGGATGTCTCCAGTCTTGGCAAAGGCGAAATTTTGATTGCCGCGGGTTAAGGGTCCCGAACTTTTTGATTCCTATCTCTTAAAGGGAGGGATTCTCAAGGGGTGGGAACCTCAGGTCGCTCCTATAACAGTCTCAGGCTTCCTAGATTTTGGGGTTATTCGTGCGATTGATGAAATGGATTTTTCCCACACTATCACTGTGCTTGTCTTCTGGTTTCGTCTATTCGGCCGGACTCGGCAAGCAATTCTGCCTCGAAATGTTCCCGACTATGCGCTATAGCAATGGGCCGCAGTATTTTTCGATGGATGCTGAGGGGAGGGCCCAACGTTTTGCCTATTCCAAGATACAGCTCCTAGTGACCAACAAGGTCACCGATAGCAACGGGTACCAGAATTTTAGCTTTATAGGTCACGCCCACAATGTGGTGGGGGATCAATTGCCCGTTAAAGGTTCAGGGTACCTCTTTCAGGGGAGCTATCAACTCAATCTCACCGGGAGCTTAGTGCAGTTTTCGCAGGGAAAGCTCGGACCACAGCAGACCTATCCGGTTTACGATATCAATGTGGTGATGTATATGCCCTTTAGCGCGACGGTAGGTAAAGCTTATGTCTTTAATACGCTGGTCAATACGCCTCTCATAGAGCCCAGTCACGTGGGCGCAGAGAACAATGATTTTCTGGAGGAAAAGATTCAGATCATTCCTTGCAGCAACTATGAATTTCATTGACGCATCACCAAAGACTACTCGATGTTCTGGACCTGCTCTCTCATTTGCTCAATCAAGACCTTAATCTCCACCGAATGACGGGTTATTTCGGCATCGGCTGATTTTGACCCTAAGGTGTTGGCCTCGCGGTGGAGTTCCTGAATCAGAAAGTCGAGGCGCCGTCCGGCAGGCTCTTTTTGATCGAGTGTCTTTAGTATCTCTAACAGGTGAAGCTCGAGGCGATCAAGCTCTTCCGCCACATCCATTTTTTGGGCCAGATACACCAATTCCTGCTCCAAACGGTCGGCATCAGGGCTTAAGGCTAAATCAGAAAGCCGGCTTAGGAGCTTTTCTTTGAGTTGCTCCTTGACGATGGGAAGCCGTTGCCTGGCTTTTCCCGCTTCTTCTTGAATGAATTCACAGCGGCTCTTGATGAGGTGCCCCAGTTGCAGCCCTTCCCTTTCCCTTTCTTCGACGAGTTTTTGAAATGCCTCACGCATCATCAGGAGGGTTGCTTTTTGAAGGGCCTCACGGTCTGTTTCAGGTTGATGGAGCGCCCCCGGCCATTTCAGAACATCGAGGGCAGAGAAGGAGCCTAAGGGGTGGCCTGCCATCGATTCAATGGTTTTCGTAGCCTTTATGACTTCTGTTATCAGCGGTGGGTTGATTTTTAGGGTGGTCGTTGTTTGATCGGTCGGCTTGAGGGTCAAGGTACATTCGACTCTTCCCCGCTTGGCATACTCGCCGATCAGACTTCGCAGCTCTGCTTCAAGGCCCCGAAGAGTCTCTGGAAGCCTCAAGGAAAGATCTAGGAACCGATGGTTGACAGCACGAATCTCGGCGGCAATGACCCAGCCTTCCCATTCGGTCTCGCTGCCTGCAAAGGCAGTCATACTTCTCATCATTTAAGCTCCCCGTCATTCATGTTGTCCATGCGAGGATCTTATGCGGAATCGAAGGGTCCGAGAAGGGTTTTCATCGATCAGTGATTGTCGATCGAGGGCCGATGGCATAGAGTAGTCTTATAATTAACACACCATCGAAATGCCTCATGACCGAAACTCTTGTTGAACGCCAGCAGCACGATCACCGTATCGTTCAGGAACTCCTTGATGAGCGGGTCGAACTTTGGACCCTTTATGGGTCCCTAGGGCATCTTCGCCCCTTTGCCCCTGGGCAGCCCCTCGAATCAAAGCTCCGTGAATTCTGTCAGGTGTTGGTGGACTACATTTCCTTAGGCCATTTTGAGGTCTATCCCAGACTCACGGATGTTCCTGAGCGGCGGGCCAAGGTCCAAGCCCTTGCTAATGCCCTATACCCTGATTTTGTGAGTGCCACCGATGCGGCCGTCGGGTTCAATGATAAATATGAAGGGGAGTGGGGCCAGGGTCTTTTGAATCATCTTGAAGCGGATCTTTCGGCCTTGGGTGAAGCCCTGATCCTTCGCTTTGATCTTGAAGACCAGTTGATTGGGGCCATGGCAGACTGACATCGCCAAAGGTATTGGATGAATAGGTTCGTGTGATGAAATTCTGTTCTGATTGCAGTGC
>RFVA01000089.1 GCA_009922685.1 Gammaproteobacteria bacterium
AAGCGCTTGGCCCAGTATTTTCGATAGGAAAAAAGATCAGGTGCGCGATGCATCGGAAGGATTTGGATTGGGATAAAAAAAGGGGGGGTCCCGTCAGGGCCCGAGGATAGCGCTCTAATATACCCCTTTGAGCCTCATCAAGGCAGCCAGTTCAATAGAAGACCCTAACCCCTCGATGATTTTGGGGTGCGAGAGCCTTTCTTAAAGGATCAAGAACTCTATAATAGTGCCCATTTTGGGGCCTGTCTTGCGCTTTTCATTTCCGTCATGGCAGGCCATCGCTCTTCTCCTCATCGCACTTCAATAATTCCCATGTTAAATCTTTGGCGCGGTTGGATGCTGGTGGGGTCGATCCTTCTTTTGACGGTTCTGAGTCCATGGACCGAGGCTGCGGTGACCACCCCTTTTTCGGTGAGATTCACTGCCAACGATACCGGCAATATTACCTTCGCAGCCAATACCTTGATGACCGCCTCGGCCTCAGACCCTGCTGCCCAAAATGCGCAAAATGGGGTTGGGAACAAGCTCAACAATAATGACTTCATCATGACCTATGTCGATGTAGACACAGATCCATCGACCTTCAATTCCAGTATCTCCAGACTCAATATGCCCGCAGGGGCGCAGGTTCTTTTTGCAGGACTTTACTGGGGAGCGAGAACCAATACGACCTTTCCGACGGGCCTAACGAGTAAGAGGCCTTTGGTGAAGCTAAAGGCCCCGGATGATGTGGCCTATCGGGATCTCACCGGAACCGTGGTTGGGACGGGAGGCACCGACTACCAAAGCTTCGTGAATGTGACCTCCATTGTTCAGGCGAAGGGCGCCGGTCTTTACACCGTTGCCAATGTGCAGGCGATTAAGGATGCCACCGACTATTACGCGGGGTGGTCTCTGGTGGTGGTCTATCGTGCACCGGATGAGCCTGCTAGGAATCTCACGGTTTTTGATGGCTATGGTGTGGTCAAAAGTGCAGATCCTTCCATCAATCTCGATATTTCAGGTTTCGTGTCGCCCGTGAATGGTCCCGTTAGGGCTACATTGGGCTTCGTCGTCTATGAGGGGGATCTCGGCTCTGAAGGGGATAAGGTCTTCTTTGATGGGGGGCTAGGACCTGTCCAGTTATCCGATGCGTCTAATCCCCCCAATAACGTCTTCAATAGCACGATCGCTAATAAAGGGGCCTTGGTCTCGACAAAAAGCCCTAACTACGTCAACCAGTTAGGCTTCGATGCCAATCTCATTGTGGCCGATAATATTATTGCGAATGCGGCCAGTACGGCAAAAATCCGAATGACCACGGGGGGTGAGACTTATTACCCAGGCGTCGTGACTAGCGCCATTGATCTCTATGCCCCCAAGGTCACCGTTCAGAAAACGGTCATGGATCTGAATGGCCCTCCCGTTCAACCAGGGGATACGCTCCGCTATTCGATCGTGGTTGTGAACGCCTTAGGTTCTGAAGATGCCGCGGATCAGGTTATTCTGGATGACCTTATTCCGCTTGGAACAACGTATAAACCTTCATCCCTCACCATCGGTGGTGCTGGAAAATCCGACGCGGTTGATGGCGATCAGGCCGAATTCATTAACGGCAATGCCGTTCGTTTTCAATTGGGTACAGGGTCTGGGGGCGCAACGCCCGCGCTGATTGGAGGCTCATTACCAATCAATACCTCGAGTCAGACCGCCGAGTTTTATGTCGTGGTCAACGGTAATGCTGCGCCCAATGCCCTGATCCTCAATTCAGCCACGGCCAGTTATGTGGGGCATACCTCCGGTTTCAGTCTCAAAGCGACCGATGCGGCCAATATTGCAGGTCCCACCTCAGCGGATCTTGGGGTCGTCAAAACAGGCCCGGGCCCGGGTAGTTCCTACACGCCCGGCAGCACGGTCCAGTACACCATTGTGGTGACGAATTACGGGGGAGGGAGTGTGACCGGCGCCACCCTCCTTGATGTGATGCCTGCGGAAGTGAGTGGGGCCAGCTGGACGGCGATCTACACAGGCGGGGGGAGTGGCCCGGCCTCTGGAAGTGGCGATATCAATGCTTTACTCAATCTTCCAGTGAATGGGACGGCAACCTTGACAGTGACGGCCCCCACCCGGCTTGAAGCCATGGGAAATCTCTCGAATACCGTGACCGTGAGTCCGCCTCCCGGGGTGAGTGATCCTGATCTCTCGAACAATACCGCAACGGCTTTTAATCCAGTCAGTCTGCCTCAGGTAGACCTTAGGATGACCAAGGTCGTTAATAATGCCTCTCCTCCTGTCGGAGGCTCAGTTCAGTTCACGATGAGTGTTCAGAATCTGGGGCCTTCGGGGGCTACAGGCGTTGTAGTGACGGATCTCCTCCCCAGTGGCTTCAGCTTTGTTTCGGCAACGCCCCCCGGCGGCACCAGTTATGACTCAACGAGTGGCTTTTGGACCGTCGGTTCTTTGGCGAATGGGGCGACAAGCACTCTCATGATCACGGCGACGGTCAACCCCTCGGGTGATTTTGAAAATACCGCAACGATTTCGAGTACTGATCAGGTGGATCGGGATTTGACCAATAATTCAGCCTCGGTGACGGTCAACCCTCAAAGCGCCAATATTACCGTCACGAAACAGGTGGATAACCCAAGCCCCCCCGTGAATGGGACCGTTGTCTTTACGGTGGTGGCGACCAATCAAGGTCCTTCGAATGCCACCACTGTCGTCGTGACCGATCTTTTGCCGAGTGGATATCTCTTGGTCTCTTCCCAGCCAGGGACTGGAAACTATAACTCTGGAACGGGAGAATGGGCGATTGGTAGCCTTGGAAATGGCAACAGCACGAGCCTCCGATTGACGGCGACCGTCAATCCCTCTGGGTCCTATAGCAACACGGCCAGCGTGACCCACAGCGATCAGCCGGATATTGATACCAGTGATAACACGAGCACTGTGACGACGGCACCCATCAGTGCCGATCTCAACGTCTTAAAACAGGTGGATAAGGCGGAACCTTTGGTTGGCGACACCGTATCCTTCCAAGTGATCGTCACCAATCGAGGCCCCTCAGCAGCCACCGGCGTGGTCATTAAGGATCTTCTTCCGAGTGGCTTTACCTATCTGAGTGCCGCTCCATCGGCTGGAACCCAATACAATCAAACCAATGGGCTTTGGACGGTAGGGAGCCTTCTAAATGGCAGCAGTGCCGTCCTAAGGGTGAACGCGACGGTCAATCCATCCGGTATTTTTTCAAATAGCGCGAGCGTTTCTCAGAGTGATCAGGCAGATCCCGATGCCTCTAATAATCGAAGCGATGTGGCGGTAGGTCCCCAAAGCGCCGATCTTCAGGTCCAAAAACAGGTCGATAATGCGCGGCCCACCGTCGGGGGGACGGTCCATTTCACGATCGATGCGGTCAACATGGGTCCCAACCGGGCGACTCACATCAATCTGCTGGATATCCTTCCGAGTGGTTACACCTTTTCTTCTGCAGCCCCTAGTGTGGGTGCCTACGACCCACTGACTGGTCAGTGGACGCTTGGAAGCCTTGATAATGGTGAACTGGCGCGTCTAATCATCACTGCTACCGTCAATGGCTCTGGATCTTACGAGAATGTCGTCAGTATCAGCCATGCGGATCAGCCGGACCCTGATGATTTCAATAATGTCAGCAGGGTCAGTACGGGCCCTATTAGTGCAGACCTTTCTGTGACCAAACAGGTGGATAACCCGAATCCTCAAGTGGGGGATCGGGTTCAGTTCATGATGGTGATCACCAATAAAGGTCCTAATGCGGCGAGTGGCGTCAACCTCATGGATGAGATGCCTTCGGGTTTCACGGTCGTGAGTGCCGTGGCCAGCACCGGAACCTCCTATGATGGCCAAAATGGTCAATGGACCGTCGGATCCTTAGCGCTGGGATCGAGTGCCACCCTCAGGATCAATGCGACGGTCAAACCAACCGGTACCTATTCCAATCGTATTTTTATCAGCCATGCGGACCAACCGGATCCTTTTAGTGGCAACAATAGGAGTGAGGCGGATGTAGGGCCGATCAGCGCAGATCTTCGGATCACCAAAGTGGTCGATCAACCGAATCCTTCGGTTGGAAGCCCGGTGGTCTTTACGCTCAAGGTCACCAACTATGGGCCTAATCAAGCCTCGGGTGTGACGTTGTTTGAATCTTTGCCTTCAGGGTTTACTTTGGTCAGTGCCACCCCTTCTGGAGGCGCTTCCTATGATGTGGCCAGCGGGCTATGGAATATCGGTTTCCTTGCCAATGGCGCGACTCAGAGCCTTCAGATGAATGCGACCGTCAATGGGGCGGGTAGCTACGTCAATACCGTTTCATTAGCGCACAGCGACCAACCGACACCGGATGGCACGAGCCTTGAAAGTCAGGTCGCGATCGGCTCTCAAAGTGCCGATATTGCCTTAACCAAGACCGTGAATATCCAGGCTCCAAGCGTTGGCTCGATGGTCGAATTCAGGGTCACCGCTTTTAATAATGGTCCGAGCCAGGCGAACCAAATCACGATACTTGATAATCTCCCGAGTGGCTTTTCGTATGTCAGCGCGACACCCAGTCAAGGGGCTTTTAACCCATCCAATGGGCAATGGAGTCTTGGAACGCTGAATAACCAAGGAAGTGCTACCTTGGTCATCAATGCCTTAGTCCTTGGATCCGGTGGCTATGAAAATCTAGCCGCTGTGAGTTACAGCGATGTGCCAGATCCCAATGGAAGCAACAGTCAGAGCCGAGTTTTGGTGAGTCCTACGGTGTCCCCTGATCCTTCTCCTGCACCCATACCCACCCTCAACGAGGGGTCGCGAGTTGTGATGATCTTTGCTCTCGTCTTTCTGGCCTTGGGATATCGCCGATTGAAGGGGGCTCATGGAAGGCGTTAAAGTGACCTTGAGTTGCTGATGCTCAAGGAAGGCTCGGAGACGGATCGCCCCCCCTTAGATCACCTTTGCGGGGGTCCTTGGGTGTGCTGGCCTGCCCCTGAGCGTATCTGAGTCATCCCCCGATAAACCAATCGCTCTAGGATGCGACGGCAGACCAGCACACGTCTATTACACAGGGGTATGGCTTCCCGCACATCCTCAACATTGATGACGTTTGGAAAGTTTCTTCCGCACCCACAAGTCGTCTCTCATCGTATGCTTTCAGCAATCAGGTTCAATCGGGTTTATCCTGCTTGGAGGCGACGAGTAAGATCCCCCCTCATTGCCCTTTAACGTCAGAAACCAAACGCCAGGGACCATGAATCACCCTCCCGACACGATCGATGCAGAAGACCTCATCAAGGCCCTGATTGAGATAGTGGGGCCTGAGTGGGTGCTGCATGAACCTGAAGAGACTAGGGCTTATGCCAGCGACGCCCTGACGGCTTATCGCGAGATCCCAAAGGTCGTGGTGCTGCCGAACGGTGAAGATCAGATCGTCGCGATCGTTAAGATGTGCCAACAGCGTCAGATACCGATCGTCCCTCGCGGGGCCGGAACCGGTCTCTCAGGGGGTGCCCGCCCCATCGCAGAGGGCATCGTCCTGTCCCTTGCCAGAATGAATCGCATCCTGGCGATGGATCCTGAAGCCGCCATCGCTCTTCTTGAGCCTGGTGTCCGTAACCTTGCGATCAGTGAAGCCGCTTTCCCACATGGACTTTTCTATGCGCCGGATCCATCCTCCCAGATCGCATGCACCATCGGCGGTAATGTCAACGAAAACGCCGGCGGGGTCCATTGCCTTAAATATGGGTTGACCCTCCATAATGTGCTTCGGGTTCGAGGCATCCTTTCATCGGGAGAGGTCTTTGAATGCGGAGGACAAGCACCCGACTCTCAAGGTCTTGATCTCCTCCCGCTCCTGATTGGGAGTGAAGGGATGCTGATGATTGTGACAGAGGTCACGGTGCGCCTCTTACCAAGACCGACCCACGCCAAAGTCGTGATGGCCAGCTTCGATTCCATCGAAACTTGTGCCCATGCCGTCGCCGCAATCATTTCCTCATGTCTCATCCCAGCAGGCCTTGAAATGATGGATCAGGCGGCTACCCGTGCGGTGGAGGATTTTGTTCATGCAGGCTACGACTGCGAGGCCGCCGCTATCTTGCTGGTTGAATCAGATGGGTCCAAGACCGAAGTGGACGAGGAGATCGCCCAGATCCAAGAGATTCTTTTGCGCAACGGATCGAGGTCTCTTGTGGTCTCACAGACTGAAGAAGAGCGGCAGCGGATATGGAGTGGTCGAAAAAATGCATTTCCTGCGGCAGGCCGTGTCGCTCCCGAATACTATTGCATGGATGGAACAGTCCCAAGACGCCAAATGGCCCCCCTCCTGGCCCACATTGCTCAACTTGAAACCCAATATGGACTGAGGTGCATGAATGTCTTTCATGCCGGCGATGGCAATATGCACCCGCTGATTCTCTTTGATGGAAAAATGATCGGTGAGTGGGCCCGTGCGGAAGCTTTTGGGAATGCGATTCTTGAATGTGTGGAACATGGCCGAAAAAGGGTTGCTGCCTCCGACTTTCAATCAACGCATCTGGATCATTTCTGATGGATGGGCTGGTTCGTGATTTCACTGATCGGATACGCGAGGCAGAGGCCTCTGGCGGGACTCTTGGGATTCAAGGACATGGCAGTCGAAGATTCCTTTGTCCTTCAAAGCCGTCGATTCTAAGCACCCAGGATTATCGAGGGGTTGTGGTTTACGAACCGCAGGAGCTCTTTATCACGGTTCGAGCGGGGACACCGCTTCTTGAATTAGAGGACATCTTGGACTCCAAGGGGCAATATCTAGCCTTCGAGCCGCTACGCTTTGGTTTGGGAGGAACCGTTGGTGGCATGATTGCGGCGGGCCTTGCAGGCCCTCGCCGAATGCGATCTGGACCCATCAGGGACTATATTCTAGGGATAAGAATTCTAGATGGCCTCGGTCGCGAGCTCAGGTTTGGGGGGACCGTGATCAAAAATGTTGCAGG
>RFVA01000090.1 GCA_009922685.1 Gammaproteobacteria bacterium
GATTGTCTGGAATGGCTCAAAGAGGCGGCTCTTGGGCCTTGGCGCTACGATCTCATCTTTCTTGATCCGCCGACTTTTTCGACGTCCAAAAGAATGCAGGACACCCTCGACATTCAGCGCGATCATGTGGCCTTGATTCGCGATAGCCTTGCTTTGCTGACGCCTCAAGGGGAGCTTCTCTTTACCACCAATCACCGAAAGTTTCGACTGGACAAGGAGGCCCTCGAGGATGTCTCCATTGAAGAGATTTCAAGGGAGACTTTGCCGAAGGATTTTGAGCGGAATCCGAGGATTCACTATGGTTGGCGGATTCGAAAGACCCTCAAAGGTTCTCTGATGCCATGAGAAAGGCGGTTCACGTTATCGTTAAGGGGCGGGTCCAGGGTGTTTTCTACCGGGTGAGTGCTCGGGAGAAGGCTCTGGCGTTGGGTCTTGTAGGCTGGGTTCGAAATATCCAAGAAGGAAGAGTGGAGATCAAAGCCGAAGGGCCTGAGGCCGCCGTTGCCGACTTTTTGGCCTGGTGCCAGGAAGGCCCTAAAGAGGCTCTGGTGACGGGACTGATCATCCAAGAGGTGTCTCAAGGGGGCCTTGAGCCTGGGTTCAAGATCCTCGACTAAAAAGGCGCCATGGCCAAGAGATCCTTGACCCGCTCAAGATCGGCCGGCGTATCGACGCCAGCGGGCGGTGCGCTGTCGACCACTTGAACCTTGAGGGGTTCGCCCTGATAGAGGATCCTTAGCTGCTCGAGGGCCTCCACCCGTTCGAGATTCGAGCTTGGCCAGGACACATAGCGGCGAAGAAAGGCTCCGGTATAGGCATAGATGCCAATATGTCGGAACCATAGCGGGACGCTCGGTAGGGCATCGCTCTTATCCTTGAACGTCTGTCGATCCCAGGGAATGGGCGCCCGACTGAAGTAAAGCGCGTAGCCTTGATGGTCCATCACGACTTTGACGGCATGGGCATCAAAGACTTCCTCCGCCCGATGAACCGGTGCCGCCAGCGTCGCGACCTCCGCCCGTGTTTGGCTTTTAAGCGCTGCGACCAGTTGGCGGATGAGATTTGGCTGGATCAAGGGTTCATCGCCCTGAAGGTTGACGATCAGTTCTTGGTCAGGCCAACCCAGTCGTTCTGCCACCTCACTGATTCGTTCGGTCCCACTTTGATGGTCCTCGCGGGTCATCAACGCGGTCACTTTAAGGTTCGCTACGGCTCGAATGATCCGGTCATCGTCTGTCGCAACAAAGACCTCGCCTCCGGATTCTAAGGCCCGCTCACAGACATGGACAATCATGGGTTTTCCCAGAATATCCAAGAGCGGTTTTCCTGGGAGTCGACTGGAACCGAGACGTGCAGGGATGACGATTTTGAAAGACATGGGGAGCCTAGCCGACCAAGGGTGTCCTTTTGGGAAGGCTATCGAGCTCTTCAAGACTGATACGCCGCGCTTCCCCTTCCAGCATCACCGGAATGCCATCGCGGATGGAATAGGCCAGACGATCCGCTCGGCAAATGAGTTCCTGAGCCTCTTTTTGAAACAACAGGTCACTTTTACAAACCGGACAGACCAGGATGTCGAGGAGTTTTTTGTCCATGAGGGTCCTTTAAAGGGGGGTTTCGGGAGAACAAACGACACGGTGTTGTTCAGGTGCCTTGAGCCTCAAACGGCCTTGGATCCTAGCCTCTCATTCTATCATTAGGGGAGACTAAGATCGTCTCGGCGCCCGATGCCAGCGTGTTCTGCTGGGGCTTTTGGATTAGAATGGCCTCTCTTTTTCGGATTGATTTGACCCCGATGATCATGCAACACCGCCGACTCTTGCTGCTGGCCCTCGCGTTTTCTTTACTGGCCTGCGGCCAGAAGGGTCCGCTGTTCAAGGAAGGCCAGGACCCTCGTTCTGGAAGAGTTTCTCAGCCCGTTCAAAAGGCCCCTGAACAGAAGGCGCCCATCGTTGAACCTTCGGCGCCAAACTAATGGATCATTTTCAATACCGAGGGTCTTCGTTATCGGCTGAGGACGTCCCTTTGACCGCGATCGCGGCGACTTATGGGACCCCTTGCTATGTCTATTCAAAGGCGACCCTCGAGCGTCATTTTAGAGCCTTTGATGAGGCCTTTCGCGCCCATGAGCATGTCATCTGCTATGCCGTGAAGGCGAACTCGAATTTGGCGGTCCTCAGCGTTCTGGCCCGCCTTGGATCCGGCTTTGATATTGTTTCAGTCGGCGAATTGGAGCGCGTGCTGATGGCTGGGGGTGATCCCAGGAAGATCGTTTTCTCAGGGGTCGGCAAGCGCGAGGATGAACTGCGCCGTGCGCTTCAGGTCGGCATTCGTTGCTTTAATGTGGAAGTGCCGGGAGAACTTGATCGGCTCAATCATCTAGCGGGTGAGATGGGCGTTAAGGCGCCGATTTCCTTGAGAGTCAATCCGGACGTCGATGCGGGAACGCACCCCTATATTTCAACCGGGCTTCGCGAGAACAAGTTCGGTATCGCCCAGGATGAGGCGATCAGTGAATATCGGCGCGCCAAGGCCATGCCGCACCTTGAAGTAGTGGGTATCGATTGTCATATTGGTTCACAGCTAACGTCCCTCGCGCCGTTCGGGGATGCTCTGGACCGGTTGCTGGTGATTATCGGAAGGCTCCGGGAAGAGGGTATTTCGCTCCGTCATATTGACGTCGGTGGTGGGCTTGGCATTCGCTACAGCGACGAGACTCCGCCGCAACCTGCGGAGTATGCCAAGATCCTGACCGATCGGCTGAAGGATCAACCCTATGAGATTTTTGTAGAGCCTGGCCGAGCGATTGTTGGTAATGCGGGCGTCCTATTAACGCGCGTGGAATATTTGAAATCGAATGCGGATAAGCATTTCGCCATCGTCGATGCGGCCATGAACGATTTGATTAGACCCTCACTCTATCAGGCCTATCAGGAGATTATTCCGGTCATCCTGCCAGAGCACCAAAAGCCCTGCCGTTATGATGTGGTCGGACCCGTCTGCGAAACGGGTGATTTTTTGGGCAAGGATCGAGAGCTGACCATTGTCCCTGGTGATTTGTTGGCGGTCCGCTCTGCTGGCGCCTATGGTTTTTGCATGAGCTCCAACTACAATTCACGTCCCCGGGCGGCCGAAGTGCTGGTCGATGGCGACAGCCACTTTCTTGCGAGGAAGCGAGAGACTATTAGCGATCTCTTTGCCCTTGAATCGGTAGCGCCGATCTGACAATGCGTCTTAAATTCACCAAGATGCAGGGATTGGGTAACGACTTTGTGGTGATCGATGGTATTCGCCAGAAAGTTTTCCTGAGCCCTGAAAAAATCCGCTGGATGGCGGATCGCCATTTTGGAATCGGCTGTGATCAGGTGCTTCTCGTCGAGTCGGCGCATGATGCACATGCCGATTTCCGCTACCGCATTTTCAATGCAGATGGCAGCGAGGTTGCTCAGTGTGGCAATGGGGCGCGCTGTTTTGCGCGTTTTGTGCGCGATCAGGGGCTCTGCCTTAAGGATGAAATTCAAGTCGATACCGATGCCGGGCGACTGATCCTTCGCTTGGTGGAAGAGGATCAGGTCGTCGTCAATATGGGTATACCTCGTCATACACCCTCGGAGATTCCGATGCAGGGGGAGGTCGAACAGCCCTTTTATCATTTGGATTTCGAGGGGGAGAGGTTTCAGTTTGGTGCTGTCTCGATGGGTAATCCGCACGCTATACTTCTCATCGATGACGTCGATAGCGCACCGGTCGAACGTCTTGGACCTTGGCTGGAAAGCCATCCCCTTTTTCCAGAACGGGTGAATGTAGGATTCATAGAGATCATCACCCCTAAAGAGGTTCGCCTCCGGGTCTTTGAGCGGGGTTCTGGTGAGACCTTGGCGTGTGGGAGTGGTGCCTGCGCTGCGGTCGTTTATGGCATCACGCGGGGTCAACTGGACCCCTTGGTCAAAGTCCATCTTCCCGGTGGCGATTTATCCATCAGTTGGGCGGGACGGGGAAGTCCTGTGATGATGCAAGGGCCTGCAGTGACCGTCTTTGAGGGAGTGATAACGCTTTGAATGTCGTTGTTTCAAAGGATTCCGGCCCGCTGACCGCCAGCGAGGTAGCGGATTACCTTAAGAATCATCCTGGTTTTTTTGAGGAACATCTTGGGCTTCTTGAGCATCTGAGTCTCCCTCATCAGAGCGGTGAAGCGGTTTCGCTGGTCGCTCGTCAACTCGATCTCCTCAGAGATCGCAACGAACGCTCAGTGAAGCAGTTAGATCAGTTGGTCGAGATTGCCCGGGAGAATGATGCCCTCTACCAAAGGGTCCATCAATTAACGCTGACCCTTCTCGATGCGAAGAGCCTTGAGGATGTTCTGGCGAGCCTCGACTGGGGTCTCCATCAGTTCTTCCAGGCGGATTTCGTCGTGGTTCGGATCCTCGATCCTTATCTTGACAGTGCGGTCCAAAATCTTTTTGTCGCTTCAGAGGCGCCAGAGGCCGATTGGCTTCGGGGGATCATCGAGCGTACCAAACCCTTGTGTGGAAGACCTGACGCCCATGAGGCGGACTTGCTGTTCGGAAAGAATGCCCCAGAGGTTGCCTCACAGGCGGTACTTAAATTGAATCATGCGGGTCTTCGAGGGGTTTTTGCTATTGGCAGCCGCGACAGTACGCGTCTTCGGGCCGATATGGGCGTGGTGTTCCTCACCCAAATGAGCGAGATTTTGGCAGCGCGCCTTGCAGCCTTGCTGCAGTCCTCGGTCTGATGCGATGAATGCCGCTGCGGCAGATCAAGTCTCAGCCTACCTCGACCGGCTCCACATCCAGCAGCGAGTCTCCCCGCATACCTTAAGCGCCTATCGTCGTGAACCCGGCTCGGGAGCCGCAGCCTGCAGCGCGCTCTGTCGGCCATCCGCGGCTTTTTTGATGATCTGATTCGCGCATCGATCTTGGCGCATAATCCAGCGACGGGTCTTAGGGCTCCTAAAGCCCCAAAGAAGCTCCCCAAACTGCTGGATGTCGATCAGGTTCAGGGGCTGTTAGATGCGCCTCCTGAAGATGCCCTTGAAATTCGGGACTTGGCGATGTGGGAGTTGTTCTACTCCTCGGGGCTAAGGCTTTCCGAATTAGTTCATCTTGATCTTATGGATCTTGATAGCCGAGCCGGGACGGTTCTGATCCAGCGAGGCAAGGGCGGTAAGACCCGACTGGTTCCGGTGGGGACTCAGGCCTTAGCCGCTCTTGAGCGCTGGCTCCCGCTGCGAGAGGTCTTGGCGGGAGCGAAGGAGACCGCGGTTTTCCTGAGTCGCCGGGGGGTAAGGATCGCGGCCCGAAGTGTCCAGGCGCGTCTGGTCCGATGGCAGCAGCGGCAAGGTGTTTCTGAGTCCCTTCATCCGCACATGCTCAGGCATTCGTTTGCCAGTCATCTTTTGGAATCGAGCGGAGATCTTCGCGCGGTTCAGGAGCTCCTTGGGCACGCCAATCTCAGCACCACGCAGATCTACACCCATCTTGACTTCCAGCATCTGGCGAGCGTCTATGACCAATCGCATCCAAGGGCTCTTAGAGCATCTTTGAAAGATAAGACCTAAGGCCCCAGAGGCCCTCTCCTCGGTCCGATGATGGGGGCGTTGTTGTATACTGACCCCTAACTGCGAATGGCCATAGGATTGCCCCATGTCAGAACCTGATCAGAACATCCCGGATCCTATCGATTCAGAGGATGATGTCGCTCCCAAGGCGCGGCCTAGCCTGAAATCTCTCGGTGAAAACAAAGCCTTCAAAAAGGCGTTGTGGGTCTCGGCCGTTGCCGGCTTGATTATGTGGGGTTTGGCTGAGTACTGGAGTCTTGAGCCTGAGCCTTTCGACGTGGTGGAGGTGGCGGCCGAGGCCGCCCATGTTGAGAACCCCAAGGAGTTACCGCTGGGTTACACCTATACCTCGACCTTAATTGAGGTTGCCGAGACCTTGCTCCATAAGCCCGGCGGTTTTCTAATCAACGACGTTTTCCCACCGAGTGTTCTGCTTGATAACATTCCAAATTGGGAGATCGGCGCGCTGATTGCCCTTCGTGATGCGACAACGGCGCTTCGTAACAACATTGCGCGCTCCCAGACGCAGTCACAAGAAGACCCGGACCTCTCTAAAGGGGAACCCTTCCTCTACTTTGATTATCGCTCCTGGCAGTTACCTTCCTCGGAATCAGAGTATGAGAAGGGTATTGAATCCTTAGTCGCTTATCGGGAGCGAATCAGGAAAAGGGATGCCAACTTTTATGCCCGTGCTGATAACCTCCGCCAATATCTCGAAGTGCTTGAAAAGCGGCTGGGTGACTACTCTAACCGACTGAGTGCAAGTACGGCGGAGCGGGTTCCCGAGGGCGAGGAGCGCCATTCTGATCTCGGTCGGACCCCCTGGCTTAAGCTTGACGATCGCTTCTTTGAGGCGCGGGGTTACACTTGGGCCGCCATGTTGGTGTTGAAGGCGATCGAATGGGATTTCCGTGACATTCTGGGTAATAAGACGGCCTTGGTCTCCCTCCAGCAGATCGTCCGCGAACTCGAACACAGTCAAGAGCCACATTTGAGCCCGGTCATCCTCAACGGGAGCGGCTTTGGGCTTTTCGCCAACTACTCCCTGACGCTGGCCAACTATATCGCCCGGGCAAATGCGGCAACGATTGATCTTCGAAGTCTTCTCGAGCGCGGTTAAATCGCATCGGAGGATTAAAAAGGGCGCTTTAAAGCGCCC
>RFVA01000010.1 GCA_009922685.1 Gammaproteobacteria bacterium
CCTTCGAATTTGCGCCTGGAACGGACCTCAAAGATCGGCTCAAGGCCTTCGAAGAATTCACGGTCACCTATCAGGCAGCGAGCGACCAACCTCAGCCTCTCTTCCGTCGCCGAGCCCTTCCATAGACTCTGAGGAACACCGATGCTTGATACAAACGATTCAATCAAAGCCGCCGCTGCCCTGGTCCTGACGGGATTCCTGTCGGCTTGCTCCATTTCAGACTCTTCCGTCTCTATTTCAGGGTCCCTTGAATCCAGCGCCGAATCCTCGAGTTCGCCGTTCAAATCCTCAAGCCCCAAAGAGGCCACGGACAAGGCCAAGAGTTCCTACACCGATGATGTCGCTAATCTGACCTTCTCGATCGCCGGCTCACAGATGTCGTCGAATGATTTCGCCAATGCCTTAAGCCGGACCGCGGCGCAATCAAAGATCAGTGATTGGGCGGAGGAAAAGGCGACCTTCACTGGCATCGGCAAAGGCCTCAAGCGCGCAGGTATTGCCAAACAAAACATTGGTCAGCTCCCCTACCTTCAGAAAGTCCTGACCAGCAAGAAGGATGCGCTTAGATCCATTGAGGAAGGTTACTAAAACCGAAGTTTTGTCCTTATTTTCGGAGGTGGCCCTCGTCCTTATCCTTGGACTCTGGCCACCGCAGGGAGCTGCATTCAAGGCGCCTCGGGTCGACATCCTCTATATCGATGCCAATGTTGGAAGCTCCAGCGGGGGCCATGTCGCCCTTCGTCTTGAAGACGAGGTCTACCATTTTCAAAATGAACAAGGGACGACCCGCCTCACCCGTGATGACTGGTCTCGGTTTCGCTGGGTCTATAACGACATCGAGAACCGGAACATCGAGACGGCCCAACTTCAGTTAAGGCCTTCGGACGCGGACCGTCTTCGGCAACATCTCGGGCTTTTCTTCATTACTCAACAGCGGCAAACCGATTATCTAAAGGCCCTTGAAGAGGACATTAGCCTCCTTGAGGCCCTCGAGACTGGAGACCAGATGCCGCTCACGGGAAGGGCTTTTTTTGAACCGGCAAAAACCCTTAAAAAACCGTTAGAAAGCCTTCGTCAAATGCTCATCGAGCAGGCAGGACCTGACTTCTTGACCCAGGAGCGCGCAAGGCTTCTCAAAACCCTTCAAAACCTTCACTATGATGAAAGGCTTGAAGGACTCTCCCTCAAAGAACAGCCCTACCCCGATTACCCTCCCACCTTTTCTGAAAAGGTGGGAGATCTCTTGACCCGACAACTCGCTCTCAAAGTGATCGACGGGGAGGAACGCCTCCGTCAAAGCACCCTCATTGAGGCCGGCCCGCTCCCCTCCAGCCGGACCAGGCAGTGGCTTCAAGGATACCTTGGGAAACTTGAAGAAAGCATCATCCGGGGCCTTCTAAGCCCCTACCCCGGAGGTGGGGGTCCCCTCTTAATCGCTCTCGCCCGCCACCAAAGTGTGGCCTTATCGCTAGCTCGGAATCGTCTCTTTTTTCTTCCTCTCTTTGAAGGGGAACCGCGGCACCTCGAAGCCAATGACCAGGAACAACAGCGCCTTGAAGCCCTCTTCTTGAATCAGCTCACGCAAGAGGTCACGGCTTCCCGTGAGAAGATCTTCTCTCACCAGAAGCCCAACGAATGGGACTATCACCGGATGGAGATCGGAGCGTCTGAAATCAATGAAATGCACTCCGCTCAGAGAGCACAGCGAGCTGCCGATTTCAAAAGGACCCCAGGACCTCCTCGAGGCGAGGGGCGAGAAAACCTGCATGATCTTTTGATGACCGGACCCGTTCTAAAAGGGGCACTGATTACGGCTAAAGCCCGACGCCATCGATTTTGGGAATGGTTTGATGCCCAGTATGGCTATCAACTGATTACCCACAACTGCGTCACCGAACTCAATAGGGCTATCCAAGGGAGCTTCAAAGACGCCAATGAACGTCTTGCATTCGGTGGCCACATCGATCCTTTGCTCTCACAAAGCTTTGTGCCCTACCGGTATTTTGAATTATCATGAGGAGAATATACCCCTCGCCCTTCAGGAGAGCACTACCCTCACGGGGACACTCTACAGTCCAAGACCTTCAGATGGACGCTTTCTATTTTTTACGGAACAACCGGCATGGAGCAGGCCCCTTCTCGGAACGGCCAACCTCATTTATGCGATGGCAGCCATCGGTCAAGGACTAATCGCCCTCCCCACCGATGAAGGACGGGACCTCGAGTCGGCACTGAGCGGGGTCCTCTTCAGTCTTCCTGAACTAGGAGGGTGGACGATCCGTAAGGGATCTTATACGGAGGCGGGCCTTAGGGCCCGAGAGGCGACCGGCCATCCCTAAACGAGATGGCCAGCCTCCAAGAAGCTTAAACTACTTGGCCTTTTGAGCTGGAGGAGTCACAGGCTTCTTAACAATGTTGATGCCCTTCAGAAGATTAAGGGCTTCGTTCAAGGGGTAATCTTGAAGGGCGAGCGCTTCTTCAATCTCTTGCTTGGTCTTGGGCTCTTTGGTCACCGGCAAATCCTTCATGGGCTCATGCTTTGGACCTGGGTTGTTGTTCTCGAGATGGTTAGCAAGATCGGCTTCCTTCAGGGGACCAAATTCGGACTGTACGGCCGCCTCAAGCTTGACCTTCGAAATCGAGACGTCAGGGGCAATACCCTCCGCCTGAATGGATCGACCCGATGGGGTAAAGTAGCGGGCCGTCGTCAACTTCACTGCCGCACCATTGCTGGTGGGCAAAATGGTTTGGACAGACCCTTTACCAAAGGTCTTTTCGCCCATGATGATGGCTCGATTGTGATCCTGCAGGGCCCCTGCAACGATCTCGGAAGCGGAGGCTGAGCCTGCGTTAATCAACACCACGATGGGAGATCCCTCGAGAAGGTCACCTGGAGAAGCGTTGAATTTCATCTTCGCATCCTCGACTCGGCCATCGGTGTAGACGATCAGACCATCATCGATAAAGGCATCACTCACCGTCACGGCAGCATTCAGAACGCCGCCAGGGTTATTCCTAAGGTCAATGACCAACCCTTTGAGCTTTCCAGGCTTCTTAAGCTCCTCAATCGCCTCAACCATACTCTCACCCGTCTTCGCCTGGAAACTCGATAGGCGAACATAGCCATACCCTGGCTCCAACAAGCGACTCTTGACGCTCTTAACCTTGATAATATCGCGAACCAGCTTCAACTTGATCGGCTGTTCCGCCCCTTCCCGAACGATGGTCAAAACGATAGGGCTCCCCGGTTCACCGCGCATGATCTTGACGGCATCATTAAGGCTCAAGCCCTTGACCGGTTTGTCATCGAGACGAATGATAAGATCACCGGCTTTGACACCCGCCTTCTGAGCGGGCGTATCGTCGATCGGGGAGATGACCTTCACGAACCCATTTTCCATGCCCACTTCGATCCCGAGCCCACCAAACTGGCCGGTGGTCCCGACCTTCAATTCGTCATAGGCTTCCTTGTCGAGATAAGCGGAATGGGGATCGAGGCCGCTCAACATCCCCCGAATAGCGTCCTCAAGGAGTTTGTCGTCCTTCACCGGTTCGACATAATCTTGCTTGATGCGGCCATAGACCTCCGAAAAAGTTTTGAGTCCCTCAAAGGGGATTTGCGTCGAGTCTTGTTGCGGTTCGGCCTTTGGGGCCAGCGCTTGCTCTGCAACGCTGAGGCCAGGTAGGCCAGCACCAAGACTCAATAGCGAACCACATACCAGAACCCTGAGGTGTTTCTGTCGCAACATAAAGATCCCTTAGATGAAGTTAATCTCAAAACGGAATAGATCAGTGGGCCTCTTGGCACCACAGAATGGGGTCGACAGGCTTTCCCTGCCGGCGAATTCCAAAGTAAAGTCCGGGCCTGTCTCGGCCACCACTCGAACCCAGCGTCGCAATGACGTCATCGGCCGCTACCCTTTCACCCTTCTGCTTGAAGTGGGTCTGATTAAAGGCATAAAGACTCATCACCCCGTCCCCATGATCAATGATGGTCAGAAGACCATAACCCCTGAGCCAGTCAGCAAATGCAACGGTACCGGCCGCCACGGACCGAATCGGCGCCCCTTCCTTGCCCCCGATCAGGAGACCATCCCAGCGACCGGTCATTCGCGGACTACCAAACCGGGCCACGACGGGACCTGTTGGAGGGCAATGCGCCTTTTTAACGCTTGCCAAGGGCGCCTCCCCTTGGGGGCTCTCAGGAATGGCCTTTTTGATCGTTTGATCCTTGACGGATTCGATCAACCGTTCAAGCTGCTTCTCGTCTTCCTTTAACTGGCTTAGCCGTTGGGCTTTTTCGTTCAGCTCTCGGTCCCAGCTCTTTAGGAGTTGGCGACGCTGACGACCGGATTCAAGGAGGGCCATCCGCTCATTTTGCGTTTTCTTGCCCAATAAGGTTTTTTGCTCCGCTTCGATTTGAAGCTCCGCTTCGGTCATCCTTATTTGTTCAAGATCCCCTTCAAGCTTCCGAATCAGATCCGATCGCGCCCGACCAAGGTACCCGTAATAGGCTAGCACACGCGCCAAATGAGAAGGCTCCTCCTGATTCAACAAGAGCTTGAGCCAATCCTCCCGACCAATCAGATGCGCGCTCCTGAGCTGTCCGGCCAAGGTCTTCTGTTGCTCCCGAACGGACGCTTGCAGCTGGTCTCGGCGCTGCCGCAATCCTTTCGTGCGTTTCTCTCTAACGCGCGACTGTGACTCCAGCTCACCAATGGTTCTAGCCATTTGACCTTGCTCGAGCTCAATCTCAGAAAGCTGTTGATTCAGTCGATCACGGATCGCCATCAGGGCCTCCCGCTGCTGTTGGGTCGAGGCGATCTCACCCTGAACCTCCAACAGCGGCTGTCGATCGGTTTCGGCCAAGGTCACGCTTGAGAACCCAAGAGCGGCCGTCAGGAAAAGACTGACGACCCCCCTGCCGAGGCCTTCAAAGCCGAAAAGCAACGACTTCAGCTCGTTTTAGATGAGCAAGGAACGCCCGGTCATTTCGACCGGCTTTTCAATCCCAATGACGTCAAGAAGGGTCGGCGCAACATCTGCAAGATTGCCGCCATCGGCAAGAGTCCGGCCGCGCTTGCCTCGATAAAGGAATGGCACCGGGAACGTGGTGTGCTGGGTCAGCGCGACCTCCGTATCAGGATCTACCATCTGTTCGACGTTGCCGTGATCCGCGGTAACCAGGAGTTCACCCCCCACTTTATCGAGGGCGGTCACAATCCGGCCCAAAGCCGCATCGAGGGTCTCGACCGCTTTAATGGCCGCGTCCATGAAACCGGTATGACCAACCATGTCCCCATTGGCGTAATTACAGATAATCACGTCGTAGGCGCCACTCTCGATTGCCTTGACCATTTCATCGGTCACCTCAACGGCACTCATCTCAGGCTGAAGGTCATAGGTCTTGACTTGCGGTGATGGAATGAGGATGCGTGATTCGCCCTCAAAAGGCTCATCCTTACCGCCATTGAAAAAGAACGTCACATGCGCATATTTTTCAGTTTCAGCCAGCCGTAACTGCTTGAGGCCATGGTCCGCCAACACCTCCCCCAACGTCTGTGTGATCGAGGCCGGTGGGAAGGCGATCGGATAAGTAAAGTCCTGATGGTATTCGGTCAGGGTGACATAGGTGCCAAGCTTTCTGACAGCGCGGCGCTCAAAGCCTGAAAAGACCTCATCGTTGATCGCCTTGGTGATTTCACGAGCCCGATCGGCTCTAAAGTTCATAAACACCACGGCATCGCCATCTTCCAAATGAACCGGGGATTCACCCGGAGGAAGAATCAGGGTGGTCTCTACAAACTCATCCGTTTCACCGCGCGCATAGGCGGCATCCAGTCCCTCGAGCGCCGAGGCTGCGGTAAACGTCCCTTTGCCTTCAACGATGAGCTCATAGGCTTTCTCGACACGGTCCCATCGGTTGTCCCGATCCATCGCGAAGAACCGACCGGCGAGGGAAGCAAGACGGCCAGCGCCCACCTTCTTGAAGGTAGCCTCAAGGCCTAAGATGGAATCCCTAGCACTCTGTGGCGGGGTGTCGCGACCATCGAGGAAAGCATGCATATAGATTTTCTTGAGACCTTTTCTGGCCGCCAGTTCAACCATCGCCTGAATATGGAGGTCATGACTGTGGACGCCACCCGGGGAGAGTAAGCCAAAAATATGTAATGCTTTGTCACCCGCTAGGGCCTTGTCGACCGCCGCTGTCAATTGAGGATTGGTGAAGAACGATCCATCTCGGATGGATTTATTGACGGCGGTGAAATCCTGATTGATCAGCCGTCCGGCGCCAAGATGAAGATGCCCAACCTCCGAATTTCCCATCTGATCATCCGGTAACCCGACGGTCTCACCGGCACATTCAATCAGGGTGTGCGGGCAAGTCGCCCACAAACCAGACCAATTCGGCGTCTTAGCTTGTGCGATCGCATTGTATTGGCTTGATTCGTTATAGCCGAATCCATCAAGGATTATCAAAACTACGGGTTTAGGGCGATGCGAGTTCAACGTATAATCTCCGGCTGAGTTCTTATGGAACTTGAGGGATAGGGCTTGGACCTTTGTGGGGCTTGATGTCTCAAAGACCCCACCCTCCCCCGATTTTAGCTGTTTTTCACTCGCTCGTCGTCACTCTGGCCCTCTTTGGAGCCTGATGGAGGACGTCCCCAGGAAATATCGAATGACATGAAGGAAGATTTGATCAACCGCGAAGAGGACATCGCTCAAGCTGCTTATTGCATCAAGGCCATGGCACACCCGCTCAGACTCAAAATTCTCTGTGTACTCGGCGAAGAGCGCGCCAGTGTTCAAGAAATTGTTGACGCCTGCGGCACGACGCAAAGCAATATCTCACAACATCTCGCTATTTTAAGGGAGAAGGGAATTCTTGGGAGCAGCAAGGAATCCAATCGAGTCTTCTATTATGTGGACGATAAAAGAACCCTGAAGCTGATCACACTGATGCGTGACGTCTTCTGCCCTGACCTAGATTAACCTCTTCCAATACCGGACACCCTCATGAATCTCAATATCAGCCCTGATCAACTGCTTGAATTTATCGGCAATCACTACCTGATGGCCGGAGCGCTCTTTCTCGTGACCGTTCTTCTGATCCAAGACGTCTTCGACAACCTCTTCAGGAAACACAAGATGGTCTCCCCCTCTGAGGCCGTTATCCTCTTGAATGACGATGCGACGATCCTGATCGATGTTCGAGAAGCCACTGAATTTGCCGAGGGACACATCGAAGGCGCCAGAAACATCCCTTTCGGCAAGCTCGACGAAAGGGCTGCAGAACTCGATGGTCACAAAGCCTCCGCCGTCGTTGTGACCTGCCAGTCCGGAACCCGATCCCTCGCCGCCGGCAAAAAGTTGACCGGCCTCGGCTTCACTCAGGTCTACGAACTCAAAGGCGGGCTGTTTGCCTGGAAGGATCAAAATCTTCCTGTCACTAAGAAACGCAAGTAAGCCAATCAGCCCAAGGCAGCCCACTCTCTTTCCCTTCAACCCACTATTTATCAACCAAACATCATGGCCGAGGAAAACGCTACGCAGGCAGAACGTCAGTTCAACATTCAGAAGATCTACGTTAAGGACGTCTCCTTTGAAACCCCTAATTCACCCGACATCTTCACCCTGACCTGGGAACCTGAAGTCGAGTTCAACCTCAGCAGTAGTGCCGTTCAGGTTCAAGATAATGTCTATGAGGTCAGCCTCACGGTGACCCTGACCGTGAAAATCACCCAAAAAACCGCTTACCTCGTCGAAATCACCCAATCCGGCATCTTCAGCGCTATTGGCTTTGCGAGTGAAGAAATGGGTCACCTCCTCGGCAGCTACTGCCCGAACCTCCTGTTCCCCTATGCCCGCGAGGTGGTCTCGGATCTGGTCAGCAAAGGCGGCTTCCCGCCGATGCTGTTGGCCCCAGTCAACTTCGATGGGCTCTATGCGCAACACCTTCAGCAGATGCAGCAGAACCCAGAGTCTGCCACCAGCCATTGAGGAATCACGCCAGATGGCTCCGGTGCGCCCCTTGAAACGTCAAACCAGAGCCTTCCTAACGTGACGCCAATTACTGTCTTTGGGGCCGGTTCCTGGGGAACGGCCCTCGCTATGGTCCTGACTCGAAATGGTCATGACGTGATGCTTTGGGGTCACCAGAAGGATCACATCGCCGCCCTTTCAAGATCACGCGCCAATGAGCGTTACCTCCCAGGTATCGAGTTCCCAGACACGCTTCGGGTGAGTCACGATCTGAGCCATGCCGCCGGCCATGCGCCTCTCTGGCTGATCGTTGTTCCAAGCCATGCCTTTAGATCCCAGATCCATCAGTTAAAGCCCTTCTTGACGACAGGAACCCGGGTCGCCTGGGCCACCAAGGGCCTTGAACTTCAGAGCGGCCAGCCCCTCCACCAAGTCGTCGCCGAACACTTCGGCATAGAGACGCCGGCGGCGGTTCTCTCGGGTCCCACCTTTGCAGGCGAGGTTGCCCTAGGTCAACCCACGGCGATCACCGTAGCATCAAGGTCTGAGGCGTTTGCAGAGGACCTTATCAGGCTCCTACATAACCCGAAGTTCAGGGCCTATACGAGCCCAGACGTCTTGGGTGTTGAGCTTGGAGGGGCCATTAAAAACGTACTCGCCATTGCTGCCGGGGTGGCCGACGGACTCGGCTATGGGGCAAACGCGCGTGCCGCGCTCATTACTCGAGGCCTAGCCGAAATGATTCGGCTAGGCACCACCCTCGGTGGAAAACCTGAGACGCTGATGGGTCTTTCTGGCGTAGGTGATCTCATTTTGACCTGCACCGACAACCAATCTCGAAACCGGCGTTTTGGCGTTGGCCTTGGCCGCGGCCTTGATCGCGACAGCATCATGCAGTCGATCGGACAAGAAATCGAGGGGATCCCGACGGCACGTATCGTCTATCAACTCGCCAAGCGTCACCAGATCGAAATGCCGATTACGGAACAGATTTACCGGATCCTCTATGAGGAGTTGCCCCCTGGTGAGGCGGTCAACAATCTCCTTCTCAGAGAACCTAAACCGGAAGCTCACTCCTTACCTCCCTGATTAAATCTGATCGTTTCGAAGCCACTCGGAAGTGGTTTGCTGAAGCCACGAATGACGCACCCCAAACAATGAACAATCTCACCCAGAAAGCGCTGATTGCCGGCATTATTGGCAATGCCCTTGAATGGTATGACTTTGCCCTTTACGGCCACTTTTCGGTTTTTATCGGCGAGACGTTCTTTCCTAAGGAGGAGGAGGGTCTCGCCGTCCTAGCAGCCCTCGCGGTCTTTAGCGTGAGCTTCTTCATGCGGCCCATTGGGGCCTTGATCTTCAGCGCCATCGGCGATCGCTTTGGACGCAAAAAGGCGCTGTCGTTATCGATCATGGGCATGGCTCTGCCAACCGCCGCCATCGGCCTCCTGCCGCCCTTCGAAAACATCGGCATGACCGCCACCATCCTTCTGGTGATCTTACGTCTTCTCCAAGGATTGGCCCTTGGAGGGGAAATGGGTGGTGCCGTGACCTATGTCCTCGAACACACACCAGAGCGGCGGATCGGCTTGGCCTCGAGCCTCATCCAGGCCAGTACCTGTCTGGGGCTGCTCACGGGCACCCTTCTTTCAAGCGGTCTTTCCTTGATCTTAAGTGAGGCCGATTTTGCCCTTTGGGGCTGGCGCATCCCCTTTATCCTTGGCCTGGCCGCCGCCTGGCTAGGCCTCAAGATTCGTCAAAAGATGCCGGAAAGTCTCCTCTATGAAATTGCAAAGACCGAGGATCGTTTGATCCATAACCCGATTGGAGCCATCATCAAGCGATACAAGCGTCGCGTCCTTCTGGGGGTCGCCGTTCTCACGCCGATGACCTGTGGTTTTTTCTTCGCCTTTGTCTATTTCAACAGTTTCATGATTTCGTCCTTGCATTTCGAGGCGACCCGGGCCCTTTTGACAACGACCTTGGGTCTGACGCTCTCGCTCGCCACGACCCTGGTGGGCGGCATGCTAGCGGATCGCTTTGGCTACAAGAGTATCCTGGTCGTGGGTGCGGTCTGCCTCTTGGCGTTAAGCTATCCTCTGACCCTCGGCATGTCGGGATTCTTGGGCGATACCATGATTTTGATCACCTTCTTGACCTTTAGTGTCCTCTTGGGTCTCTACACGAGCGCGGCCTTTGCCGCCGTCACCGGTCTCTTTGGAACAGAAGTCCGCTACACCGGTGTCAGCGTCGCCATCAATCTAGCCTCGCCAATCTTTGGCAGCACCGCGCCGCTGCTCATCGCCTACCTCCTAAGAAGATTAGGGGCCGATCATGCGTTTGGGCTTTTCGGGGCCTACCTCTCGATTCTCTTTGTCATCGCCCTGATCGCCATTCGATCTCTTGATCATCAAGCCTTTCATCAATGGGGCGGCGGAAAGGAAGCCGAGGGTTGATGGCCTCGTCCTTTCAAAAATGTCATGCCCGTTTAAACAACTCTCGTACAATGGGGGCATCATGGTTGACAGCCAAGACGCCCCCTATAAAAACAACAATAAGGAGAGACCCCGGATGCCCAAGCAGCTCCTCAAGCGCTATCTCCCCGACCCTGCCAAGGTCAGAAGCATCAAAGCACTGAGATTTCTAGGCGATAAACTCTTTTCACCCAACCTCTGGCACCTCAACCGCCGCTCGGTATCAAGGGCCATGGCCGTCGGTCTTTGGGCCATGTACACCCCCCCTCTCCCCTTGCAGCAAGTCATTGCAGCGATTGGGGCGATTTATTGCAGTGCCAATCTTCCGATCGCCGTCGCCCTGGTCTGGATCACCAACCCACTGACTTGGATCCCCCTTTACTATGTCGCTTATAAGGTTGGAGCCTTGGCCTTAGGTTCCACTAGTTTTAGCTTTGATGAATTTTCAAGCCTCTTTAGCATCGACAAGGCGATGGAATTTGGTACGCCCCTGTTGGTGGGCTGCATCATCCTCATGCACGTCGGCGCGGTGGTGGGTTACTTTGGGACCCAGTGGATCTGGATTCGGGCTGTTCGCCATAAACTAGAGCTCCGCCGCTTTAGAACGCAGCCTTTTGATTCTGCCCTGATGACCCGAGAAACCTGTAGAAATTACCAGCGTTTCCTCAATGACCGTCAGTCCGATCGTTAAAACCGACACGAAGTCTAAGACCATCCGAGATCCCTCACCTAGATCAAACGAGATACCCCATGTCCTTGCTTGAAAAGCTCTTTGTCCTGGGTCAATACCCACTTCCCCACCATCTCCTCTCTCGCGTGATGGGGCAACTAACTCACAGCCGCAATCCCTGGATCAAAGGGCAGATGATCCAGAGGATTTCGAAGCTCTATGACATCGACCTCAGCGAAGCCTTGGAGCCTCATCCTGAGGCCTACGGTTGTTTTAATGACTTTTTTACGCGAGCGCTCAAACCTGAAGCCCGCCCCATTGACCCCTCCCCATGTGGGATTGCATCGCCTGCAGATGGCTATATCAGCCAGAAAGGCGTCATCGAAGAGGGCGCCATCGTGCAAGCAAAGGGCATGGATTACTCTGTATTGTCGCTCCTTGGCGGCGACACAGATCGGGCACTTCCCTTTGAGAACGGGACCTTTGCAACCATCTACCTGTCGCCACGAGACTATCACCGACTCCACATGCCCATCAGCGGCACCTTAAAGGAAATGATCCATGTTCCAGGAAGACTCTTTAGCGTGAATGATGCGACTGCGAGGGGTGTCCCAGGTCTTTTTGCAAGAAACGAGCGCGTCGTGGCCCTCTTTGACACCGCGATGGGACCCATGGCGCTGGTGCTCGTCGGCGCCATTTTTGTCGCCAGCATCGAGACCGTTTGGCACGGCGTGGTGACTCCGCCAACCCTGACGAAGGTGACCTCCTGTCAATACCCTGAAGGTCAGGTGCGACTTGAAAAAGGGGCCGAAATGGGGCGCTTCAATATGGGTTCAACCATCGTTGTCCTCTTTGCTCAGCAAGCCGTTGAATGGAAGGCCGATCTGGTGCCTGGCCACCCAGTCAAAATGGGTGAAAAGCTAGGCACGCTGATCCAAGGCCTCTGAAGATCTCAAGGTATTCCTTATAGGAGAAGGTTGTTCGAGGGTCACTGCCCGGAGAATCTTGCCTGGCCTTGATTTTTTCGCCATTTGAAGGAGCTGGAAGACTTCCTCGGGGCTCTTATAGCCTGAGAGGATCACTGTCACCCAGTTACCCACAGCGTCTTGAATTTGAATGGATACCTGGTTCATCTTTCGTGACCCCCTTAAAGATCAAACCACACCGTAGATTTTGGCGGCAACCTCAGGATGCTCCAAGCGCTCTATCATCTGATCGACAAGGGTCTCGGCCGACTGCCTCTCCTGTCGCGAAAGGGTCGGATAGATGCAGCGATAAATCGCATTGAAGGCAGAGACGTCGTGGACCGAGTAAGGGACCGCGACGGTTTCAAAAAACTGGACGAGTTCAGCGTATCCAGTTGGGCTTTGAATGAAGATGGGTTGTTGCATAGTCTTTTTCATTCCATGTTGGGTCAAGACCTCCAAAAAAAACTGGTCCCGGGTGTGCCCCCTTGAGTGGAGGAGATTCCAAGGGTTCATCACCGAGCTATCGAAGACCGTGGGCACACGTCCAAGACCAGCTATAAAGGAGAGAGAGTTGACACTACTGCGTCACATGAACCATTTGCATACTCCGTGCCAAATTAAATCTGTTCCCTCAGGAAATCGCGTGAGACCCCAAGCAATCGGGGCAAATCACCCAGAGGACCAAGATCACCCCCGATCAAAAAACGCCCATAGCCCACCATAGACAAGCCCTAAGGTGACTCATTTCGCACAATCTGTGCGCGAAATGACGCAGTCACCCACAGGAACATAGACCCACCTAAGCGCAGCCACCTCGATCGAAGAAGAAAGACAGGGCCATTTAAAATCAATGGCTTAAAAAATAGATAAAAATTAAACCCATCTAACGGAAGCTCGACTGAGCGCTCGCCAGATCAAAAAATCCACAAACTTATCCCCAGATTTTGTGGATAGCTTCTTAACCCCCTCTTTTTTAAGCTAAAAGAGCCTAAGGGGCACTCCGAAGGAGACCTAATTGAGCGCCCGATGATGACCCAATAAACTGTCGGCATACTTATTGCTAATAGGAATGCGCGCACTTTGAATCAAAAACGCTTGTTCCACTTCAATGCGATCACAGAAAAAAAGTCTTATGGGAGATCAGCGATATGGAAAAGAAAACGCAGCAAAAAATCAGCATGGGTGACCGCTACGGGCATTGGGTCGTGACGGCCGACCCCATCCGCGTGGGCGCGGACATCCGCTATCGCTGCTTATGCCGTTGCGGCCGTGAAAAGATGATATCGGCGATCACGCTAAGAAACGGCACCGCTTCGAGCTGTGGCTGTATACCCAAGCCAACCTCCCCGCGCGTGGTGGATCTCGACGCCAAGCCGACGCCCCCCGAAATTCAGGCGGTTTACACGCTGATCAGCCAAGGGTGCCTGCCACCCGCGGATCAATTCAGCATGAGCGACGGGGCCCCCTCCTGGACCTTGCCGACCATGGCTCAACTCCTTGGCATTACAGCCCAGGAACTTATGCAGCATCTTCGGGCGCGAGGATCCCGCTTTAACCCCATCGCGCACAAAGGGGTTCAGAGCGATTTCGTTCTCGATCTCTAAAAACGACCAATGAATAAGGTTATTTCAAGGGCGAGGGCCACTTAAGAAGGGACGCTCCCGAGAGGGGGCCTTCAGCGCTTCATAGGCCATTTGAATACTGTCCGGCGAGTACTTTCTTTCCAACCGGCGGATCGTGAAATGCCCCCTCGCAATCCGCTGAAAATGCTCAATAAAGAGTTTATTAAGAAACGCACCCCCCAAGGCACCTATCACCGGGATAATCTGAGCTGTTGCCTTCTCTGTCAGGACCACACCAAAACGCCGCGCCACCACATCAACCACCTGGACTAAGGCCGGGGGGTGGCCGCGCCAAGCGCTTCCTGCGGCACTGAGATATCGGGCTGCCTCAGCAATCGGCGCCTCAAGCGCCAGACGGGCGCCGTAATAGCCGGTTTCAGCGGCATCATCCTCAGGACTTCGCCCACCAAGAGCAAAGATCTCAAGGCAAGCCATCTGAGCCTCAACACTTTCAAGATCCTCCCCCTCGCGGCGGGCAATCTCTGTAATCGAGCTCAGCATCACCGTTGTGGTCATCGGCAACTCCATCAAGAGGGTCACCCCTCCCATAAAGCCACCCGCTGCCCCCACCGCCATTGCCACCATTTTATGGCCCCGATCGGCCACTCGAATGTTCACCACACGTTGCCGAATGACCCCTTTGAGCGCGAGCTTTACACAGGAATCAGCCACCCGATGGATGCGTCGATTCCACTTAGGCGGCAGCAGTTTAAGCGCTGATTCAACGGGTATACCGACGACATGGTTTAGCCTTGCCGCAAAACTCGGGTGCTCCAAGGCCTCAAACGCCGCCTGAAGCGCGATCAGATCCTCATCGGTCATCACCCTAAAAACCCTCTTGTTCTTGCATCAGGCCCTCTTCCTTCCCTAAGGCATCAAAAATCCTTTATCAGAGGACGCTAGGATTCATGACACCCACTAAAAAACCCCCAGATCACAGTCTTGAAGTGGTGACGCCCTCCATCGATCACAAGGCCTCGCCTCAAAGGTCTAGCCCTAATTCCTTCGCATACACCATGACACCCAAGGTCCCAATAAAATCGCTCGACGTTGTGGCCGCCGGAACCTGAACGCCAAGATAAAACCCATAGGGTTTTTCAGGCTTGTAAAACACATTGACCACCGACCCGCTGACCTGGGTGACCCCGCTCTGATAATCCATCTCGATCCAGAAACGATCGGGAATAAGGTGAATATCAAAGCCGACCATAAAGCCAACATTCTGTGATGTCCCCGACAGCGCATTATTGACATAGAAAACGCCTGATGAAGCGGTGAATGTCTCATCAAACTGATACGCGGCCTTAGCAAAATCAAAGTTGTGGTAGTTGTGCTGACTTGAAAACACGGTAGTTCCATTCTGCGTCCCGAGGCCAATCGTCAAATCGGGGGTTGGCAAGAAGAATTTGGTGATGCTGATATAGGAGTCCCAGTCATAATTAACACTCCCTGGGACAACAGGCATATTCAACATGTAGACGCCAAAATCCCAGGAATCGGCCGTCTGATAATCAAGGAACGTATTATTATCGAGCGCATTGCGATAGATATTGGGCTCCTCAGTGAAAAGGAGCCCCGCTTCATTCTCCTCATAATCCGGCGTCACCCGAATACGATGGCCACCGCTAGAATGCTCTGATGATCCGGAATAGGCAGGACCGAAAGGCACAAGAATCAACACCAAGGCCATCGGGCCCCATAGAACCGCTCGATAATTCACCGGCATCATGCCCACAGGAGACTCGCTAGCCCTTGAGCCCGACGCCTCACCAAAAGTGCTTTAAGCCTCGCATCGCCAGCCCTCTCACTCGGCCGAGCAGACACCACAAAAAAGAGGCTTAGCGACCACCGGCCAAGCCCTGTCCACCCAAAAGTTCAGGACTCGGGGGGGCCCACTGAAGGTCCACGCTATCGTGCCCCTTCAAACGGATCTTTTCCATCACCGAGCCATCCTCCTCCTGTGCATCGTTAACCCCGTACATAAAATCATAATAGTCATGATCTTTGCCTAGCCAACGCGTCTTCGCCACGACCAGAAACTCCCCATTAGCGACGTTTTCGAAATTGAAATCACCATCCTCGTCGCAGCGAGTGGTCCTGGTCGCCGCATAAAAGGCATCAGCCCCCACGAATTTGACTGGCGCCTCCCTAGAGTCCATCCGAAATGCCTGATTCAGCGTTCCGTAACGACCCGTATCAAGCTCATAGAACTGGCGCGCCCACTCCCGCGCATAGGCAGTGACCGGGACCAGACTCACCACATTCCCCGCACAAGTGACGATGGTGCCGCTTGAAAGGCCCACCATGACCCGTCCGCCCACTTGGTTATCTCCCGATTTCAGCATTGCTCTAGCTTTTCCCTCTTCAAAGGGAATACTGATCCTGACGGGGGCGCTAGAGGAGCAGGCCACCAGCACGATCATGGCCGCGACCGACATTAATTCCTTCTTCATAAGAGTCCTCTCGGCATTGAATGAGATTGATTGATGATTCTGCCACAGGTGCGGGACCGTCTGGAACTTTAGATGCTCCCTTGTTCTCTAAAGAGCACAAACCCGGTTTGGGCTTTGACGACCTCTTTATGACCGATCGTCACGTAAGGAGACAAGCATCATGATCGCCAGGAAAGACCGACTGATTACTCGTGAAATGCTCGATTGTTATCTCAGGGATATTTACAGTGCGCACCCGATTTATTGCGACCGCGCCATCCAGTCTTTGAAGGAAAGCATCGAGCGGGGATCACACTTTGACACCGAGGTCACCAAGATCAACGCCCTAGCGCTCTATTCCTCCCTCGCATCACCCCATTAAACCTTGATCGCGGACCTTTAACCTCAAGAACGGCGTTAGAATAAGTTCGCCCCCAGAACGGGGCTCTAACGCAGACAAGGGCGGCACCATGGGTTTAGAGGTCATTCGTGAATTCAATCTCCAGCACTGGGACCCCAGGGAGGCCATTGAGCCGACCTCCCCTCAGGAGCTGACCCTTGAATCGGGCAAGGTGTTGTACTTCCCGATGCTTCCCTTTGAGCTTAAGCCTCAGGAGAGCCGCTTTCTGAGTGAACACTGGTCCGACGGGAAAACCAAGAATATCAGCTATCGAGGCGAGGACGCACCGCTACAGGGCGCTCAGGGAACGGCTGATGACCTCTTAGAACTCAAAGCGATGATGGCCCGCTTCAGCCATCAGGCCCGACAACTGATCGAAGGCCTCTTTCCCGCATACCAGCAGGGGTTAAAAGAAGGCTTCACCTCCTTCCGGCCCGCCCGAGTCGAAGGCCGAAAGACCAGCTGGCGGAAAGACGATACCCGCCTCCACATCGATTCCTTCCCATCAAATCCTACCGGCGGCAAAAGACTCCTTAGAGTCTTTAGTAACCTCAACCCGGCGGGTCTTCCAAGGGTCTGGCGCATCGGTGAACCCTTCCTTCCTCATGCGCAGCGCTTCTTTCCAGAAGCTCAGGCACCGATCCCTTACAAAGCCTGGTTGATGGAACAGATAAGGCTCACTAAGACACGGCGCACCGATTATGACCACTACATGGGTCAGCTGCATGATTTGGGTAAAAAAGACCTTGTGTATCAGGAGACCTCTCCCCAACAGCGCTTTGAGTTCCCCCCTGGGACGACCTGGGTGGTGTTTTCGGATCAAGTGTTGCACGCCGCCATCGGTGGACAATTTATGCTCGAGCAAACCTTCAAGCTCCCACCAGAGCACCTCGTAAATCCAGCCGCAGGTCCCCTGGCCATTCTGGAAGCCCTCGCCGGTCGACCCTTGATCTCCTAATCTCATCCCACCGAGGAGTCCCACTCGATGTTTCAGAAAAAAGCCGATACCGCATTACCGATCATGGACGCACTCGCCCATCGCTGGAGTGGACGGGCCTATGATGAAGACCGTCCTGTCGATCAAGCCTCTTTAACGAAGATCCTTGAGGCCGCCCGCTGGACCCCCTCCTGCTTCAACGAGCAACCTTGGCGAATGGTGCTTTTTGATCGTTTTCAAGACCCTGAAGCCTTCGAGATGGCTTTGAGCTGCCTGGTCGAAGCCAATCAGACCTGGGCAAAGGCCGCCCCGATCCTGATGCTGGCCGCTGCTGAAACCCTTTTTGGGAATGGCAACACCAACCGTTGGGCCTCCTACGATACCGGAGCCGCCATCATGAGCCTTTCCATCGAAGCCACCCACCTGGGTCTCATGGTTCACCAAATGGGTGGGTTCAAGGCCGCGGAGATCAAAACCAGACTCTCTATTCCAGACCATGTGGACTGCCTGACGATGATCGCTATCGGCTATCAGCTAGAAAAAGAGCGAATCCCAGAAGACCTTATCACGCGTGAAGAAGGTGAAAGGTCAAGGAAGCCCCTGAGCGATCTCCTCTTTAAGGGGACATGGGGCGACGCCCGGGATTGATCTTCGCGACTGTCTCCCAGGAGGAGACGGTCGCCCACTCGGCGACCTGACCCACCCCCCTTTCACTGCGATGAGCAACGCTTCATGTTTCAGATCTTAAAGAATGCTATTGAGCGTCAATTGACCCAACGAGTCCCGGCCACAGGGCTCGCCTTCTTTCGGATCGCCTTCTCCCTGGTGGCTCTTCAGGAAGTGATGTTCCTGTTCTACTTCAGGCATTTAATCTTCGATCCTTTACCTTACCTTGATCGCGCCTCCCCGGTTCTCCATGTCCTCCTGATCGTATGGATGGTCATCCTCCTCTTCCTGACACTTGGCTATCACACCCGTCGTTGCGCGGTCATGAACTACCTTTTCTGGGTCGTCTTCGTGATCTTCACTCCGATGTGGCAAGATTTTGATGGTGGCTTCGACCAGCTGATGACCGGCAGCAGCCTTCTCTTGATCTTTCTGCCTTCAGAACGCGCCTTCTCACTGGATCGATTGCGCTGGGCTATCCGTTTATCAGTCCCAGGAAAGCCCTACGCCGCCCCTAAGGATGTTCCTCGGCTGGCGTATACCTTGCCGCTAGCGATTAGCCTTGGCCTCGTCTATTTCGATTCGGGGCTTCATAAATTGGCTTCTGAATTCTGGCGCAACGGCATGGGTGCTTGGTTGCCGCCAACGATGCCTTATTACATGTCGCCCCTCGACATCAGCCCCCTCCTCAATCTCCAATGGCTTGAAACCGCCATAGGCTACACCGTCATGGGGTTTCAGCTGATCTTCCTCTTCCTGTTTTGGTTCAAACCCTTCAGGGTCCCCCTTCTGACCCTCGGATCGAGCTTTCACCTCGGCATCATTCTGGCCTTGAATGTCTATCCCTTTGGCTTTGCCATGCTGGTCCACTATCTGTTGCTAGTCCCCTTTGGCTGGTGGCGACTCTTTGGGACCTCCATCACGTCTGATTCGCCAAGGCTCAGGGTCTTCTATGATGAGGGCTGTCCACTGTGCACCCGGACAGTCAGTGTCCTTCAGCAACTCGATATCCGCCAGAGCGTGGCCTTTATGGGCCTTCAAACGGGAGCCGGAGACGTCCCAGAGCTCAGCGAGTTTTCGGAGGAGGTCCTCCTCAAAGATCTGTACTCGGTTGATCAAGGCGGTAAGGTCCGCTTTGGCATCGACACCTATATCGCCCTCATGGAGCACATGGGCTGGAGTGCGCCGATCGGTTGGTTACTGAGAATCCCAGGCATCTATCATCTGGCCCGCCGTCACTATCGATCGGTCGCCGACCAACGCGCGCGGGTGAGCTGTGACGATCATTGCACCCCCTTAGCGACTTTGGATGAGATGGCCGAACATCCTTTTTCGAATCTTCTCAAACGCGATACCACAGATCGCCAAAGGGCCTTCAGAATCGCGAAGCTGCTGGTACTGGTAGGCGCTCTCCAGCTGAACAGCACCCTTCATTACGGGGTTTTCTACCGCTGGGCTGGAACGAGGCCTAGCGATCCCCTCCTCGCCGTCATCGATCAAGCCAGCGACTCCGTGATCAACCTATCCCATGCCTTCATGGGCATTTCGCCGCATGCGCTGTATCTTCACGACCACTTCGATCATTACAATCACATCGTTGCTTTGACCTACAAGGCGCCATCCGGCGAGGAGATCTGGCTACCGTTCATCAATCAGGAAGGGCGCTTAGTCTCACCCAATTGGGGACGCATCCAGTCGATGTGGGCGAATGTGGCCATCACCTCCCACATGAGTCTCGATCGACTCGAGAAATTCTCCAAAAAAATAACGGCCTTCTACGCCACACCATGGGGCATTTCTCTGAATGACGCGCACTTCATCATCAAATCAAAGCATGTCGAGGTTCCTACCGAATGGTCCTATGACCTTCGTCACCGCAACATGGCCGCTGATTGGGAGGATATCGGTCAGCTTCATTGGCATGAAGGTACGGCCCGACTTGAACTTTTCAAGCAGCCAGGCGACCTTGGCCATGACACTCAAGATCGGCCAATCGCCCCATCGAGGCCGATTCACTGAGAATCGATCGCGCCTTTGGGATAGGATCCCTCTGCACTCTTTTGGACTTCAAAACCGGAGGGCAAGGGCTGACGATGGTCTTTAAGCCACACCAGGATGTCCCCCAGCGGGATCTCAGCATGAAGGTCCCTTAATAAAAGGTGATAGCCCGAAGGATAGAGAACGGTTCGTGCGGTTTTTCGATGGGCAAGCTTTTCGATCACCCGATCGATGGGTTGTTTTGGAATAATTTGATCATGGAGGCCATAGAGAACGAGCACAGGGGTTCGAAGCTCGCTCGCCTCAGACTGGGCGATGTCCATGAGATCGGCCAAACCAGCGATCGCATCAACGCGCGTCGCCTTGATCACCCAAGGATCGCGGCCCAGCTCATGGAGCATCTTCAAGTTGTCTGAGGCTTGAACCTTAAGACCACTTCCGGTCAATTCAAGGCTGGGAACCGTCATCGAGGCGAGGGCCAAAAGCATCTGCTGATAAATCGGCATCGTATCCCTGGACCACACCGCTGGCGCCGACAGAATGACGCCCTCGACCTCCGGTGGATTCTTCAAGGTGAAGGCCGCAATGGCCACGGCGCCGCCCATACTCTCACCTAAAAGGATGACCGGAATTCCTGGATAACGATGATGGACCGCCCTCACGAGACTTGCAAGGTCTTCCGCATAGGTCATAGCCCCTGCAAAAACACCGCGGCCAGGGGCCATGCCAAAACCGCGCTGGTCATAAGCGATGAGCCCCAATTGATGCTGACTCAGAAAACGGCCGGTTCCATCAAAGGCAAAGCTATAGTCATTCAAGCCATGGATCGCAACGACGATCGCCTCTGGCGTACCCTCAGGGGGCCAATAGGTCCTAACCGGAAGAATCAAGCCGTCTTGGGTCCTAAAATGGGACCGGTGAAGCGATTCAAGCGCCTCTGAAGGCGCCTTTAACATCGGCTCTGTTTGGCACCCTGAGAGCCCTATCAACCAAGCAAAGAGTAGAAAAATTCGAATCGGAGACATAGGGAAAATCGGTTTCATGGTTTCTTAGACCCAAGGATCGATTACTATAGGCGAACTTCGTGACTTAAGATCGGACGACCCCGATCGCAGAACCCCAACCGAGGCCATTTCAGGCCGTTAGCGCCTTGTTCTCTCCGGGATCATCCAAGGCCTCCTCTGAAGACGATTTTTATTCTCATGACCAAGAAACTTCTTCGTTGGCTTTTAACCATCCTTTTCAGAGTAAAACTCACCGGTATGGACCACTACCGCCTGGCGGGTGAGCGGGTTTTGATTGTCGCCAACCACAGCTCCTATCTCGACCCTCTGCTGTTGTGGGCCTTTCTTCCAGATGAAGTCACCTTTGCCATCAATACCGAAATTGCCCGGCAATGGTGGATCCAGCCAGCACTCCGTTTTGCTCGAGTCTTTGCGATGGATCCGCAACAACCCCTGTCGATTAAATCGCTCACCAACTTTCTTCGGGAGGATCGAAAAGCGGTGATCTTTCCTGAGGGACGCATTACCGTCACTGGGGCCTTGATGAAGGTCTATGATGGTGCAGCACTCGTCGCCGAACGCTCCGGGGCCGCCATCCTGCCCATCCGAATCGATGGCGCCCAGTACACGCCGGTCTCGCGTCTGCATGGGGTGGTGAGGCTTCGCTGGTTTCCCCCCATTACGCTCAACATTCTGCCACCCCGAGATCTGACGCACCCCGAAGGCGCAGACGCCCACGAGCGCCGCCATCGGATGGGACTCATGCTGACCGACATCATGACCGACATGATGTTTGAAACCGGAAACCACCAACAAACCCTCTTCGCAGCTCTCCTCGATGCACGACGCATTCATGGTGGGGGGCATTCCGTGCTGGAGGACATTGGCCGAAAGCCCATGAGCTACAACGGCCTGATTGCGCAGACCCTGGCGCTCGGGCGAAAACTAGCGGCGCTGACACCAAAGGGTGGACACGTTGGACTTTTATTACCCAATGCCAACGTCACCGTGTCCGTCCTCATGGGCCTGCAGCTGAATGGCCGAACGCCCGCCATGATGAATTTCGGAGCAGGACTCAAGAACCTTCAATCGGCCTGCCGCACCGCTGAAATCAAAACCTTTATCACCTCGCGGCGCTTTGTCATTAATGCCAAACTGGAAAGTGTCGTTGAAGCCTTAGCCCTTGACCTTCGCGTCATCTTTTTAGAAGATCTTCGGGAGTCGATTAGCGGCAAAGACAAGTTGAGAGCCCTCATCGGGTGTCTGTCGGCCTCATTCTGGTATCAAAAGCGGCAGCGGGATCGCGCCGATGATCCGGCGGTGATTCTATTTACCTCAGGATCAGAAGGCGACCCCAAAGGGGTTGTCCTCTCTCACGGAAACCTTCTGGCCAATCGAGAACAGCTCGCGGCCCGGCTGGATCTCAATGCCCAAGATACGATCCTAAATGCCCTGCCAATGTTCCATGCCTTCGGTCTCACCGCCGGAACCCTCCTACCGCTGCTTTATGGTATGCGCACCTTTCTCTACCCCTCTCCGCTTCATTACAGAATCATCCCCGAAATCGCCTACGACCTTAACGCCACGATTCTGTTCGGAACGAATACCTTCCTACAAGGCTACGCCAAGCATGCGCACCCTTATGACTTCTACAGCGTTCGTTACGTGTTTGCCGGCGCTGAAAAATTGCAAGACGATACGCGTCGGCTTTGGGTCGACAAATTTGGACTTCGCGTTCTAGAGGGTTATGGCACCACCGAGACCTCGCCCATTCTGGCCGCCAATACGCCGATGTTTTACCGGGAAGGGACCGTGGGTCGCTTTATGCCGGGTATCGACTGGCAGCTGGAAGAAGTCCCTGGCGTACTCGAAGGCGGCCGACTCCATGTCGCCGGACCTAATATCATGCTGGGCTATCTCCGCCCAGAAAAACCGGGCGTACTCGAGCCACCCTTATCCCGCTTTGGTCATGGCTGGTATGACACGGGGGACATTGTCACGGTGGATAACGAGGGTTTCGTAACGATCGCAGGGCGGGTCAAGCGATTTGCCAAAATAGGAGGTGAGATGGTCTCCTTGACGGCGGTCGAAGAGATCGCCAACAGAACCTGGCCTGGGCATCTCCACGCCGCGATGACGGTCTCTGATCCCAGGAAGGGGGAACGGATCATCTTGATCACCGCCTTTCAAGAAGCTCAACGCAGCGATTTTGCAAGGGCGGCCCAAACCCTGGGCTACAGCGAACTCCACATTCCAAGGGACATCTTCTACGCTAAAGAGATTCCCCTTTTAGGCTCTGGGAAGGTGGACTACCCCGCTCTGGCCCTCCTCCTTCCGACGGATGAATCTTTATGAACAAGCCATTGAGGACGCTTGTTGGCGCCCAATTTTTGTCGGCCTTTGGCGATAACGCGGTCCTTTTTACCGTGATCGCGATGATGCTACAGGCCCATCATGAAAGTGCCTGGTATATCCCTGCCCTTCAAAGCGCCTTTCTGATCGCCTTCGTTGTCTTGACCCCTTGGGTCGGCACCCTGGCTGACCGTTACCCAAAACCCATCATCCTTTTTGGGGCCAATCTTTTGAAGGTCCTTGGCAGCCTGTCGATTTATCTCGGACTCGAACCCATCGCTGGCTATGCGATCATCGGGATCGGTGCCGCCACTTACAGTCCAGCGAAATACGGCATGCTGCCGGATCTCGCCAAAGCTTCAGAGTTAGTGAAGGCCAATGCGTGGGTCGAGGGGGCCACCATCGCGGCCATCCTTCTTGGAACCGTCGGTGGCGCTAGGATGGCCGATCATTCAACGTCGATGGCGCTGTTGACGGTCATGGCGCTGTATCTGATCTCAGGTCTTCTGACCCGAGGACTCCCCCGCCGAAAAGGACCCAAACCCCTGGCTGAGGAAGGTTCTGCGTGGGGACAATTAATGGATTGGATGAAACAACTCCTCAAAGCCCCAAGGGCCTCATCCCTCCTATTGGCACTCAGTCTCTTCTGGGCTTCAGGCGCCACGCTCAGAGTCATTCTGATCAGCTGGGCACCTGAGGTTCTTGGAACCCAATCAGCTTCTGACATTGCCGATCTAACGTTTTTTCTGGCCATCGGCATCGTCTTAGGGGCTGGCATTGTGCCGCGACTGATCCCTCTTGAAAAGCTCCAAAGAGCACGGTTTGTCTGCTTTGCGATGGGCTGCCTTTTCATCCTACTCGCACTGATGAAAACAACGATCAGCGCTAAAATCGTTCTGCTATCCATCGGGATTTGCGGAGGTCTTTTTGTGGTTCCCCTCAACGCGGCAATTCAGGCCATCGGCCAACAGAGCATTGGATCTGGGCGGGCGGTTGCGGCGCAGAACTTTTTCCAAAACACGGCAATCCTCCTCAGTATGGGACTCTATTCCCTCAGCGTTGGACTCGGCGTAGGATCTTTCGCGGCCATTGTCGCTTTGGGGGTCATGGTTCTGATCGCGACGATCTGGATGTCGCTCCAGCTCCCCACAGAAAAAACACGGCCTTCCAAAGAGAAATAACCCCTGGATCAAGAATGGACCTTGCCTTCACCATAAAACATCCGCTGCAAGCTCTCTTTTTTCTAAGTCTGCTGCTGAGCGCTTGCACGACCGTGACGACTCGAAAGAGTACGGGTGAAGAAGTGGTCATGTCACAGCAGGAATTCTCAAAGTATGTCGAAGAGGTGTTTCGACACCATAACCAGGTCATGGCCGAACTGATGGCGGCCTCCACAGATCGCATTGATCAGCTGGCAGCCGAATCAAACGAACTGGACAAAGCTGAAAAAGACATGGTGAGGGCCTGTGAGCCGCTGAATGAAATGGTAACTGAAACCTTATCCGGTGAAAGCCTGAGCCTTAAACTCAAAATGACCCTGGCAGAGGCCGTACCGACTTGCGATAAGGCCACCAACCGGGTCGAGGATCTTATTCCTTAAATGGAAGAGTGTCGGTGAAACGTGAAGCGACACACCTCCCTTGAATGGATCAGGGGGTACCGACCTTTAATAGTTCAACATCAAAGATCAAGGCGGCATTCCCTGGAATCTGACCGCCCGCGCCCGCTTCACCATAGGCCAACGCTGAAGGGATGAAAAATCGGTATTTAGCCCCTTCCTGCATCAATTGAAGTCCTTCGGTCCATCCCGGAATCACTCGATTCAAGGGAAACTGAATCCCTTCACCCCGATCAAATTCTTGCCCTGAAATAAGGCTCCCCGCGTAATTAACCCGCACCATATCAGTCGCTTCAGGACACCGCCCTTCACCCTCCTGAAGGATCTGATACTGAAGCCCACTAGAAGTGACCATCACTCCAGGCTTGGTGGCATTGCCAGCAAGAAACGCAGCACTCGCGGCAAGGGCTTGACCACTCTCTTCTTGAGAGGGTTTACACCCCGCGAGGTAAAGCCCTAGAAGGAGGATCGCCAGGGCATGGACGGATGATTTTGAAAAGGTTCTAAGCGTCATAGCGTGGTCTCAGTAGGGTAAAAAAACGAGGGTCATCAGCGCTTGGGATCCCATACCTTTAGGAAATGGGCAATCCGTTCAAGGCCTTCTTGAATTCTAGGGACAGGAGCGGTGTAACAGAATCTTAAATAGCGCTCTGGATCATGATCACCAAAGTCCCTCCCGGGGGTCACGGCAACGCCTGCTTCTTCCAAAAGATGATGAGCGAGCCATCCGCTATCAGGCCCCCACTTCGAAACGTCGGCATAAATATAGAAAGCGCCCTCTGGGTTCGCTGGTAATTGAAATCCAAGCTCTAAAAGTCCATCGCGAAGAACATTCCGGCGCTCCAGAAGCACCTGGCGCCGAGCTTCAAGTTCAAGGAGGTTTCGAGGATCAAAGGCATGAACCGCCACCAGCTGAGGCAAGGTGGGTGCTGCAATAAAAAGGTTCTGAGCCAATTTTTCGACGGCATCGACAAAGGCATCAGGAACCACCATCCAACCCAGACGCCAACCCGTCATGCCATAAAACTTCGAAAAACTGTTGATCACGAAGACCTCATCCGAAACAGTGAGGGCAGAGTCTGAAGGAACGCCATATTCAAGACCATGATAGATCTCATCGGACACCAAGAAACCCTGATGGGCCATCACCTCGCTCACTAAGGCGTGAAGGGCGCCGGCAGAAAGAACCGTCCCCGTCGGATTCGAAGGGGACGCCAGAATAATGCCTCGGGTGCGTTCGTCAAAAGCATCACGAACGCCCGCAGCCGACAAATTGAAACCACTGTCAGGACCAACCGGTATGCGCCTCGGAATACCCTCAAAGAGCCTGATGAAATTGGGATAGCAGGGATAGCCTGGATCTGCGATGAGCACGTGGTCAGAGGGGTTCACTAGGACGCCAAGCGCTAGCATCAACGCTCCTGAGGCACCGGGGGTCAGGAATATCCTTCGCGGATCCAGCCTAAGGCCATAGCGTCGCTGATAGTCCGCTGAAAGAGCCTCCCTAAGCGGCTCAAGACCGGCTGCAGCGGTATAGCGAAGCGGGTTATTCTTTAGTTGCTGATGGGCTGCCTCGATCATCAACGGCGGCGGCGGAAAATCGGGTTCGCCGATTTCCATGTGAATAATATCAAGGCCTGCTGCCTCTAGCTGACGGGCGCGAGCCAGAATCGCCATCACCTCAAAAGGCTTTATGCTGACCATTCGATCGGCGATTTTCATGAATGGGGTCTATTCAATGTGATGATCATGAGGAAGGCCCCCTCATTTTGGGCGTCCTGATGGACCATTTCCCTTACAGCAGCTTTCTGCCTATACTTGCAGGATTTATTCGAAAACGGTAAGGAGAGGACCATGTCCAGCAAAACCAAATCTGCGACACAACCAACACCCTTCACCTTCGAACCATATCACCTTGGGGAGGGGGAAGAGTACATGAACGAGGCACAAGTCGAACATTTTCGACGAATCCTCGCGCACTGGAAGAACGAGCTGATGAGCGAGGTCGACCGGACAGTACACCATATGCAGGATGAGGCCGCCAATTTTCCGGACCCGAATGATCGGGCTACCCAGGAATCGGAGTTCAGCCTCGAATTAAGGACGCGGGATCGCGAGCGGAAACTGATTAAGAAGATTGATGAATCCTTGCAGAACGTAGACCGGGGGGACTATGGTTACTGTGAGACCTGCGGCATCGAGATCGGCCTAAGACGGCTTGAAGCGAGGCCGACGGCAACCCAGTGCATCGACTGCAAGACCCTCGACGAACTACGCGAACGTCAGGTCGGCTAAGGGACTTTGGAATTCCTCTGGGTGCCGGTTGGACCCACCGAATGCCATGGACGCCGTCCGTTACCGCGGACGGTTTGCGCCCACCCCGAGTGGTCCACTCCATTGGGGGTCCTTGGTCACAGCCCTTGCAAGCTTTCTTGATGCCCGAGCCCACCAAGGCCAGTGGATCCTGCGCATTGATGATGTGGATCCCTACCGCAGTCGCTCTGGCGCTGCTGATCAAATCCTGTGGTGCCTCGAGGCCTTAGGGCTCTCCTGGGATGGTCCGGTGGTCTATCAAAGCCTGCAACAAGCGCGTTATCAAGAAGGTCTTGAGACCCTGTCCCAAAGAGGGCTTCTTTATGCCTGCGACTGCCCAAGGCGGGTGGCTCTTCAAGGATTGGCGAAGACTCATGCCGTCTACCCCGGAACCTGTCGCCAGAAGAACCTCGGGTTCATCTCAGGCCAACATGCTCTGAGGCTCCGGGTAGAGGGGACGATCATCGAGGGGGTCGATCGTCTCAAGGGCCCTTTTCAGGTGAACCCTCAAGAAGCCCTCGGGGATCTCATTCTCTATCGGAGAGATCAAGTTCAAGCCTACCACCTTGCAACCGTCCTTGATGACGCCGCGGCAGGCATTACCCATATCGTCCGGGGAGAAGACCTCTTTCCCTCGACGCCCGGCCAGATCTATCTCCAGCACTTACTTGGGGTTGCAACGCCGCGCTATGCCCATACCCCGCTATTGGTTGACCCGAGCGGGGCAAAACTCAGCAAACGGTCCTTGGCCGAAGCGGCGGAGATCAAAACACCCAGCCAACGTCTTCGACAGCTTCTTGATTACCTCGCACACCCCTTGCCGGAGGATCTCGCCAATGCCTCGAAAGAAGAGATCCTGGCATGGGCGATGGATCATTGGTCGATTCAGCGGCTCGAGGGTGTGGGTCCCATTGCCATCGCAAACAGCACGCCATGAAGCACTATCTACTGATCCTTTTCGGTAGCGCCTTTGCAAACAATCTGGTGTTGACCCAGTTCCTCGGGCTCTGCCCCTTAATGGGCTCCTCAAAGCGTCAGCAAACGGCCTTCCGCCTGGGACTTGCCACCGTCTTCGTTCTGACCCTGACTTCGGTCCTTAGCCATCTGATCGATCAATCCATTCTGGAGCCCTTGGGCGTCGGCTATCTCAGAACGATCGTCTTTATCGTGGTGATCGCGGCTATCGTCCAATTTACTGAGCAGGTCATTCGGGCCAGAAGTCCAAGACTCTTTGAGGTGCTTGGGATCTACCTGCCGTTGATCACGACCAATTGCGCTGTCCTTGGGGTTGCGCTATTGAATGTAAGCCATCAACACAGTTTTGCGGAGTCTTTCGTCTTTGGTTTGGGGGCGTCGTTGGGGTTTACTCTCGTTCTGGTGCTCTTTGCAGGTCATCGAGAAAAACTCGAGGGGGCAGAGGTTCCGGTGGCTTTTCGAGGATCGGCTATTGGACTCATTACCGCAGGCCTAGCAGCCATTGCGTTCATGGGCTTTCAAGGATTCATCAGGACCTAAATCATGACGCTGCTCGCGATTTTGGCGCTGACGCTGTTATTCGGCTTTTTAGGCTGGCTGCTGGCCATCGCCCAGCGCCATTTTAAGTTCAGCAAGGATCCACTCACAGAGGACATCAACGCCCTATTACCCCAGATTCAATGTGGCCAATGCGGCTTTCCAGGCTGCAGGCCTTATGCCGAGGCGATCGCTCATGGGGCAGCCGACATCAACCAGTGTCCACCGGGGGGGGCGGAGACCATCACCCTACTCGCCGAATTTTTAGGCCGAGAAGCGAAACCCCAAGATCCCCACTACGGTCTTCAGAAACCTCCCTTAGTGGCCGTGATCGATGAACCTCGCTGTATTGGGTGCGCCCTTTGCCTGAGCGCCTGTCCGGTGGATGCCATCCTGGGTGCGGCTAAATTCATGCATACCGTCATCGCCAGCGAATGCACCGGTTGCGAGCTCTGCATTCCAAGCTGTCCCGTAGACTGCATCGACCTCCTCTCGCCTGATACCGCTGCCGCGCCTCTTGATCCTCTCGGAGGCCGATGATGCGTATTCCTCCCTTCAGATCCCAAGGCAGCATCCGCCTTGATCGTAAAAAATCGGCAGCAGGCCTTCCGATAGAGCCCTTGGGGCCTTCCACCTTGATGGCTTATAGCCTTCGCCAGCGGCAGGGCCATATCGCCGTGCCGCGAGTCGCCCCAGGGGACCATGTTTTTCGGGGGACCGTGATTGCCGGTGGCCGCAGCGCTTTGGATCCCCCGATCCATGCGAGCACGTCGGGGACGGTCATGGCCTGCCTTGAGGCCCCTTTTGCCCACCCTCAAGGCCGAAGCGCCCTGACCCTTGAGATTGCGAGCGATGGGCTGGATCAAGCGACCCCTCCCCTTCCTCCCCTCTCCATCAGAGACCTTGACCGGACCGGCCTCATTCGGCGCCTTCATGAAGCCGGTATCGTGGGTTTGGGGGGCGGCGCCTTTCCAGCGGCCCTCAAAGCCGCTCAAGAGATCCCTCTCCATACACTGATTGTTAATGGCGTCGAATGTGAACCCTATGTCAGCGGCGATGACCAATTGATGAGGGAGCGCGCTCAAGAAATCCTCGAGGGCGCTGACATGTTTGCCCATGTGCTGGGGATCAAGAACATCTTGGTGGCCATCGATGAGCACCTTCTGGACGCCATGACCGCCATCCATGAGGCTCTAAAGGCCTTCCCTCAGGAACGCTTTAAAGTCTCAAAGGTGGAAGGCCGTTACCCCGGTGGTGGTGAGCGGCAATTGATCGAGCGGTTGATCGGAACACAAGTTCCAAGTGGGGAGATGCCGCAAACGATCGGGGTGATTTGTCAGAACGTCGGCACCCTTTTGAGTCTCGGCCGCGCCATCACTCAGGGTGAAATCTTGACCTCGCGTGTCCTGACGGTCGGTGGCGAAAGCATCAGGACACCTAAAAATCTCGAGGTTCGTTTGGGAACACCCATCCAGGATGTGATCCGCTATTGCGGTGGGCTTTTAGCGCCGAATGCCCTTCTTTGGCATGGTGGGCCGATGATGGGATTTGAGATCAAGGACAGCCTAAGTCCCGTCACCCCAGGAACCCACGCGATTCTCGCCTTCGAAGCGCCCGCCCCACATCCCCTCCCCGAACCTTGTATCCGCTGCGGCGCCTGTAACGATGCATGCCCTGCCTATCTTCTCCCAGAAGCCTTATATCGGGCATCTCGCAGCGCTCAACTTGAAACCCTCAGGACACTCCATGTCGGTGATTGCATCGAGTGCGGCGCATGTAATGTGGTCTGCCCAAGCCACCTCCCTCTCATCGAGACCTTCCTCTTGGGCAAGGAAAAACTTGGAAGGCTAAGCGAGGAGCGAGAAAGAGCCCATCACGCCCGACAACGCTATGAGGCGAGAATCAGTCGTCTTGAACGTCAGGAGATGGAACGCGAGAGAGCCCGCCTTGAAAGGAAAGTCGCTCTCGAAAAAAACAGTACGCCCAAGATCCTTGAGGCGATCGAGAGGGCGCGCCGCAAACAACAAGCCATCAACACCACCCTCCTTAAAGAGCGCTCCGATGATGATCTCCTCTGAGAGAATCGAGAACACCAGAAGGTCGATCATGAGAGTGACCCAGGACTTTTTGAGGCGCTACCCACCGGCCCGGCAGCTCGGGGCCTTCGCCTTCATCGCCCTCGGTACCCTGGCCTTGATCGAGGCGCTCACCGTTGAATCCATCGAACGGCACCAGGAAATGGCGACCAGAGCCAAGCTTCAGGAAGTCCTTGGGGGGATTCTCTTTGATCAGGATCTTCTTGAGCATCCGATCTTGATAGAGGATCAACGCCTCGGAACACCCACGGTCACTGCCTTTTTTTTGGCTCGGCGCCAGGGAATCGTGGCCGCGACAGCCTTTAGAATTTTAGCGCCGGGGGGCTACAATGGACCGATTGAACTCATGATGGCCGTTGATCAACACGAAAATCTCGCTGGGGTCAGAGTCCTCAGACACCAGGAAACCCCAGGACTCGGGGATCTCATCGAGGCACGGAAATCGGCCTGGATCCTATCCTTCAACGGCAAATCGCTGTCAAACCCATCCTCAAGGGATTGGCGGATACGCCGGGACGGAGGATCCTTTGACCAATTCACCGGAGCCACCATCACCCCGCGCGCCGTCTTAGAAGCGGTCCGCAACGGGCTTCTCGTGGTGCATGACCACCGAGCGCGTTTATTCGGGGCTGCCAGCGAAACCCAAGTACCCGCGGCCATGACTCCATGAAGACTCATTGGCGCTCAGCGGCGAAACTGGCTCATCAAGGGCTTTGGAGCAACAATCCGGCCCTGGTGTCGCTACTAGGCCTTTGTCCACTGTTGGCGCTTTCGACGTCACTGGTCAATGCGGTCACCCTCGGTCTCGCGACCACTTTTGTCCTCATCACCTCAAATGGCCTCATCTCAAGCTTGCGTCATCATCTCCTAAAGACGGCCCGCCTACCCCTCTTTATGCTGGTGATGGCCGCCATGGTGACGGCGGTCGATCTGCTGTTGAAAGCCCTGCTTCCGGAACTCCATGAACACATCGGACTCTTTATTCCACTCATCGTCACCAACTGTCAGATCCTCGCCCGCGCAGAAGCCTTTGCATCGCGGCAACCGATCCCACTGGCCCTGATCGATGGCGCTTTCATGGGGCTTGGCTTTACCGGGGTCATGGTCCTTCTTGGAAGCATCCGCGAAATCCTCGGCACAGGCCATCTCCTGGGTCAGGCCGAGCAATTATTTGGAGACGCAGCCAAAAACTGGTCGGTCACGGTCATCGAGGATTTCGATGGTTTCCTCCTCGCTCTCCTGCCACCGGGGGCTTTTATGGCTCTTGGCTGCCTGGTCGCACTAAGAAATCTGATCATGGCTCGGGGGACGCCGCAACAGCCTTTCCAACATGTTCTCTTAAAGGATCACTCAGGCCAAAGACTATCGCCTTCAAAAGGCTCTGGGACGAGTGCTTAAAAGGGAAGTTCAGCAGCGGTTCGAGCCATGAACAAGAATCAACGTCAACAGATTTTCGAGCGCCTCGCCAAAGCGATACCAGACCCTCAAACGGAGCTCATCTTCGCTTCACCGTTTGAACTTCTGGTGGCTGTCGTCTTATCAGCCCAGGCGACCGACAAAAGTGTCAACAAAGCCACAGAGGCCCTCTTTAAAAAGGCCGCCACCCCAGAAGCACTGCTGTCCCTTGGAGAAGAGGGCCTCAAGGGCTATATCGGGAGCATTGGCCTCTTTAACAGCAAAGCCAAGCACCTCATCGGACTTGCGAAAGCCCTCATCGAGCAGCATGACAGCAAGGTCCCTTCCTCTCGCGAAGCCCTAGAAGCCTTGCCTGGCGTCGGGCGTAAAACCGCTAACGTCATTTTGAACACGGCCTTTGGTCACCCCACTATTGCGGTCGACACCCACATCTTCAGACTCGCGAACCGGATCCGGCTAGCGCCGGGTCAAACGGTCCTCGACGTCGAGAAAGGACTCCTAAAAACGACCCCGAAGGCGTTTTTAAAGGACGCCCATCACCTCCTGATTCTCCATGCTAGTACCTGGGATCTATTTCATTCACCTGACCTTCGATGTAGGTCAGCACATCGACCTCGTCAGCCGTTGAAAGCGTACTGATCTTCGGAGCTCCAAGAGTTCCTCGGAGGGTTCCATGCCGAGCCAAAACCCCAGGAGCCTTCAAGGTTTGTATGTCCCACTCTTCAGCGTCCTTGATTGAAGGCGCATTCTTTCGGCCTTGTTCATGGCAACTGGCGCACTGGGCCTTAAAAATCGCCTTCCCATGTAAGAGATCCGGCTGCCTGATCACAACCGGCTCAGGTGCCGGCGTCGAACAAGCCCCCAAAAAAAAGGAGGCTAAAAACAGCGCCGCACACTTTGCCCTTAGCTGAACCATGACATCACCATTCCAATCCTCTGAATTTCAGTCGTTGAACAAGAAGCGGACGGCCCTCATCCCGGAGGGTCTTCGCCGCTCTCCATCAAGGCCAGAGCTGCCAGCGTAATATCGTCCTGGAACTCGCCACCCCCGCGGAACACTCGGAGCTTTTCAATCAGCTTTTCAAGGGTCGATTCCGCCGAGTCCTTTCGAAGCGCCACAAACGCTTCGGCAAGTCGTTCTGTACCAAAAAAATCACCCTGGGCTGACTGAGCCTCCGTGGCCCCATCGGTATAGAAGAGGATTCGGTCTAATGGCTTCAGGGTGATGGCTTTTTCCTCAAAACGGACATCACGACTGACCCCAAGGATCATGCCCTCCGCATCGAGAAGCTGGCATTCGAGTTCTTCGTGTCTTAGCAGAAGGGGAGGATTGTGGCCAGCACTTGCAAATCGCAGCTGACGAGTAATCCGATGATAGCGCATGTAAAAGAGCGTAATAAAAAGATCAGCCCCATCAAGGTCCTGGAACAGAACGTCATTGAGTGCGGCCAAAAGCTGAGCCGTACTGTCGCGATCGGGCCTTGACCGGCGGAGCTCCGCTTTTAGAGAACTTCTCATCTCTGCCATGAGGAGGGCCGCCCCAACGCTGTGTCCTGAGACATCGGCCACCACCAGATCGATACAATCCCCGTGCCGAATGACATCGTAATAATCGCCACCGACTTGAGCGGCAGGAATACAAAGCCCCGCCACCTCCATATCGGGGAGCCTGAGGGGCCGTTTCGGCAATAAAGACATTTGAATCTGACGCGCAATCGCCAATTCATTCCGCTCATGTTCAGCCCGACGACGCTCACTCACATCGGCGATGATCCCGATATAGTGCGTCAAGACGCCCTTTTCATCACAAACTGGCGATAACAGCAGCTCATTCCAAAATCCAGAACCATCCTTTCGGTAATTTTTAATGACGACTTCACAGCGATGACCGCTGTGGAGCGCTGTTCGAATCGTTTCGCGATCCCGTTCATCGGTCCCCTGCCCCTGCAGAAAACGCAGGCTTTTTCCTAGGATCTCCTCCTCGCTGTAACCCGTCATCTCGAGTAAGGCCGCGTTCACATAGATGGTCGGATACTCATGGCTCCCAGCATCAGCAATGGCAATACCGACGCTGGCCGCCTCGATCGCCCTCTCCCGCAGTCGGACCATGTCTTCGACCCGCTTTTTAGCGGTAATGTCCGTATCAACGCCTCGCCAACGAACGATTTCACCGCGCTCATTCACTAGCGGCTTGCCGGTAGATTCGGTGAACACCTCGTGACCATCCCGATGCCGGTAATGGTTGATCAGCTTTCTAAAAGGACGCATCTCCCGGGTCACTGGAGAGGGAGATTCCCGCAACAATCGCTGGTCCTCCGCCGTCATCAAGTCCTGATAGTGCCGACCCAAAATCTCCGCCGGCTGGTACCCAAGGATATCGCTGACGGCCTCACTACTGTAGGTATAGTAGCCATCATGATCTTGCTCCCAAAGCCACTCACCCACCATGAGGGCCACTTCACTGAAGCGGCGCTCACTCTCTGTAAGGGCTTCTTGATCTTGTTTCTCCCGGGTCATGTCTTGAAACCGGCCCAGCAAACGAATGGGCTGCCCCTTTTGATCCTGAATCTTCGAGAAGGTCACCATCGCGGTAAAAGGGATACCCGCCTTGGTGACATCGGTGATCTCACCACTCCATTGGCCCATCGATAAAAGTCGCCAGGTGAGCGACGCATTCCCTGAAATTGAGGGCAGGACCGCCCCTTCCAGCAAGAAATTACTGCCCACCATTTCACTGGAGGTGAATCCAGTTAACAGGGTGAAGCCTTCATTGATGTACTCGATGGCCCCCTTGAGATCGGCAATCAGGATCCCTGTCGGCGCCTGCTCAACGGCACTTGAGAGGAGCGTCAGCCGCTCCTCAGCCACCCTTCTGGCGCTAATATCATGGAAGATACCGACAAACCGCTGATCAGAGCCGTCCTCCATCTCACCCACGGACAAAATCAAAGGAATCTCTAAACCGTCTTTTCGGCGACCATGAACCTCAAGGCCCTGCCCAAGGACCGACATCATGCTGCCCCCACCTTCGACGGTATCGGGAAGATGAGGGACCAGCCGCCAAAAATGTTCGCCGATGAGATCTTGCAACGGGTAGCCGAAAACCCGCTCGATCGCGGGATTTGCAAGCAGAATCAGACCCCGGCGGTCGGTCACGATCACCCCATCGCTTAAGGTGTTCAGGATCGCCTTAAAGGGAGCGTCAGATGCCCATGAGGCACCCTCAAGAGCCGTCTTAGAATCCGTCATGACAACGAAACCCGCCTGCCAAGAAAGCCTTTTTGATCCATCACCATGAGAGGGTCTCCCCCCGATAATTCAGAAAAGCCCCGGTATCCAACGTCTTGAAATCAGAGATCACCCGAACCATTCCCTCCACACTTTCTATAACTGAAAGGGGGGCTTTTGGACCGCCCATATCGGTCCGAACCCAGCCGGGGTGAAGTATGAGGACCTTTATTCCCAGGGGCCGCCAATCGATCGCGAGGCTTTTCATCGCGGCATTCAAGGCTGCTTTGGTGGTTCTATAGGGAAGATAACCTCCCTCCGTGTTGTCCTCAATACTGCCAAGCCAGGAGCTCATGGCCACCAAAAGACGGTCTTGGCCTTTCAAGAGGTTTGGAAGAAAGGCTTCTGCAAGCCGAATGGGGGCCAGCGTATTCACGACAAAGGTTTCCATAAACGCCTCATTGGGGGTATCGCTCACCCCTTTTGCATCCCCAAAGACCCCCGCATTACTGATCAAAAGATCTACCGCGCGCTCCTTCAGAGTCAAAGCCAGAGCATGAATTCTCTCAAGATCCCTTACATCGAGGGCATGGATCTCCAGATCTTCAAAGGCGGGACTAAGAGCGGATAAAGCCCCAGCCAAAGAAGGTTCTCGACAGCAGGCGATCACGGCCCAACCGTTCAACAAATAATGCTGACACAAGGCGAGACCGAGCCCACGATTGGCTCCGGTGATGACAACTGTTTTCTTCATGGCGGCGTCATTGCAAGGGGATGTTTCCATTATGACCCCATTCAACCTGAAGGTTCAGATCAAAAAAAACCGCCGACCAGAGAGTCTCTCTGGAGAGCGGTTTTTGAAACCGCCATCATCCAGATGGCGGGGGGCTTTAAGCCTTAAACTGCTGGTCGACGAAATCCCAGTTCACCAGATTCCAAAACTCCTCAACATACTTGGGCCTTAGATTCCGGTAGTCGATGTAATAGGCATGCTCCCAAACATCGCAGGTCAATAGTGGGGTATGCCCTTCGGTCAATGGACACGCGGCATTACTGGTGCTGACCAGCGCCAAAGACCCATCGGCCTTTTTAACCAACCAGGCCCAACCCGACCCGAATGTCGTGACCGCACACTTAGAAAAAGCCTCCTTAAACGCCTCAAATGAACCAAAGGCCTGATGAATGGCTTCGAGGAGCTCACCGGTCGGCTGGCCACCCCCTTGAGGTCTCATACAGTTCCAGTAGAACGTGTGATTCCAGACCTGCGCGGCATTATTAAAGATCGCACCGTCTGATTTAAGCACGATCTCTTTAAGATCAAGATTCTCGAATAAGGTCCCCGGAATCAAATTATTCAGATTGGTCACATAGGCCTGGTGATGCTTACCATGATGGAATTCCAGCGTTTCTGCCGAAATAAAAGGGGCTAAGGCACTCTTGTCATAGGGCAGCGGGGGCAATTCGTGAATCATTCAACACTCCTTTTTAGATGATAAAAAAACAAGGGCGACCACCCTTAAAGGTGGCTCACACAATTCCTACTGAATTGATGGGTATTGAGTCTAGCATCGGCTCTTCCCTCGATAAAGACCGCCTCTATCGCATCAGGGAAGCGCCACACCTCTTTTAAAGAGCCCGCCAGACTTTAGCCAACATGGCTTACAATAGGCCATGATAGATCCGGATTATTTCGATTGGACAACACAAAGCGCTCATTGCCATGGATAAATTGACGAGCATGCTGGTCTTCACCAAGGTCGCTAAGGCCGGCAGCTTTGCTGCGGCAGCGAAAGAGCTGGGTCTTTCTCGAGCCATGGCCACCAAGCATGTGATGCAGTTGGAAAATGGTTTAGGCATTCGGCTGTTGAACCGAACCACTCGTAATCTCAATCTCACCGAGGTAGGCGCCGTCTACCTTGAGCGTTGTCGGCAAATTCTGGATGACATGGAGGAAATGGAGCTCGCGGTCACCCGGCTCCAAACCGAACCCCGCGGATTACTCAAAGTCAGTGCGACGCCCTTCTTCGGTTCCTACCACCTTATTCCCGCCATTAGCGCCTACATGGAGGTCTATCCCGACGTTCATGTTGACCTGACCCTCCAGACCAGCTATGTCGATCTGATCGAAGAAGGCTTCGATCTTGCCATCCAGCTCGATGAACTTCAGGACTCATCGCTGATTGCGCGATCTCTCGGCACATCTCAGCGCGTTGTCTGTGGCTCACCCGCCTACTTTAAAAAGTTCGGCACGCCCAAATCTCCCGAGGAGCTCAGGAACCATAATTGCCTGGTCAACCTAAGCCTTGCCCCCAGAGACCAGTGGCAATTTAACATCCCTGGAGGCGAAACCATGACCATCAAGGTGCAGGGCACCTTGCAGGCTAACGTGGCTGATGCGCTCAGGATTGCGGCACTCAGTGGTCTGGGTCTGGTCATTCTGCCCACCTATATGGTCGGACAGGACATTAGGAAGAGTCGACTTCAAGCCGTCCTGACCGAGTATGTGCCGGCTCCCCTTGAGATTCATGCGGTCTACCCCCACCGCAAACATCTCTCGGCCAAGGTGCGGACCTTTGTTGATTTTCTGCATGACCGGTTCCATCCGAAACCTTATTGGGAAGAATGGGCCCAAGATCAGTTACAAGAAGCCTGACCCCATTCCCTTGAGGAGAAAGCGTCATGAATGAAAAAGATGTTGTCTTCAATGCCTTCAAAGAAACCCTCATCCTGTTCGCCCTCCTCTCGGGCGTGGGCGCTCTAGTCGCCGGAAAATACGTGACGGCCGTGATCATCCTGAGCATCGTCGCGCTGCTTTACTTCGAACGGCCTATCAGCGCTTGGCGCAAAAAAACCTTCGGCTGGTAGTGCCGTGGCCTATCTCGAAATTGAGCGTAAATTTTTGGTGCTAGGGGATGACTGGCGGAAAGAAATCCGGCGGGCCCTCCCTATGCGTCAGGGCTACCTTAATGATGAAAAAGGCTGTTCTGTTCGAGTCAGAATCAGCGGCCAAGAAGCCTACCTCAACCTTAAGGGCGTCACCATCGGGGCCCAACGGCTCGAATTCGAGTATCCGATCCCGCTGGCCGATGCCCGCCACATGCTGGACCACTTGAGGGTTAAACCCTTGATCGAGAAGACCCGGTACCTAGTAGATCGGGGTTGCCACACCTTTGAAATCGATGTCTTTGAAGGCGCGAATGAAGGCCTCATCGTCGCTGAAATAGAGCTCGGTCATCCGGATGAGTCCTTCGAACGCCCTTCTTGGCTAGGCCAGGAAGTCACTGAGGATGTCCGCTACTACAACACTGCCCTCGCCGCGCATCCCTTCCGGGAATGGCCTAGAGACGATACTGTCTGACATGCCACTCAATCGGGCCCAGTTCCTCTGGCTCGCGACCCTTTTTGAGGGCGGTCTGGTGGTGATCGCGATCGCTCTTGGGCAATGGCTCTCGATCGATCCTTTTGAATCCCTGCAACCCGATCATGTCTCCGCCATCATAGGGCTCCTCGGATGCCTGCCCCTTTATGGTCTTTTCTTAGCGAGCGAACACCTGGCCGCTACCCGTGACATTCGTGAACTCCTGATTGAGCGACTCGGCGGACTTCTCGCCGCCTGTTCCCTTCCAGAACTCATCTATCTTGGTTTTCTGGCGGGAACAACTGAGGAAATTTTGTTTCGAGGGCTCCTACAGCCTTGGCTTGAAAGAGATTGGGGGGCATTCGGCGGCCTGATCTTTAGTAACCTCATCTTCGCTCTCCTTCACTGGATCACGCCCATGTATGCCCTGCTTGCTGGACTCTCAGGCCTATATCTGGGGCTCTGTCTTGATATCGGGGGCGAAAGAAACCTCTTGACGCCCATTCTGATCCACGCCTTTTACGACCTTTTAGCGTTCATCGCGGTGGCCGGAGCCTATCGTGCTCGCTTCAACCCGGGGCCTCACTGAAGAGACCACCCATCCAATGCGCGCGCTTTTTTGCTGAGGACCCATGGAATGAAATGGCTTGACGGCACCCTCGATCTGGCAAGAGACCTTAACAGCGCTCTCCATGAGGAGATCTCAAGCTGGACCCGCCTTCTCCGTCAAATCTGGCTGCCCTTGCTGGCGCTCTTGGTGGGTCTTCTGGTGATGTTATCGCTCGCCAAACCGGCTCCCCCAAGGATAGTTCGTCTCGCCGTGGGCCATCCCCCCGACTACTCCCATACCATCGCTCAACGCTATGCCGACTTTTTCAAGGACAAAGGGATCGAACTTGAATTGGTTGAGACGGAAGGCTCCCTAGCCAGTCTTAACCGAGTTCGGAACGATGAGGATCCGATCCAAGCCGCGATGGTCGAAGGAGGGCTGATGGTCGCTGCTTCTGATGCAGCAAGGCTTCGCTCATTGGGGTCCATTGGCTATCAGCCGGTGTGGCTCTTTTACTGGGGCCCTTTAGAGTCCGATGATCAAAGCACGATCCGTAGTCTTCTGAAAAAACGCATCTCGATTGGCAACATCGGCTCGGGCACCCACCAAAAAGCTCTCGATATTTTAAAGCTCAATGGTCTCGATAAAGGTCCGAACGTCCTAACGCTTGACCAGGCAGAGGCCGCCAAAGCGCTGCAAGAACATCACCTCGATGCTCTATTGATGGTCGAAGACGTTGGCTCTCCGCTGATTCAAGAACTGCTTCAAAACCCGAACCTTCGGGTCGCTCATTTTGCCCGTGCCCAAGCCTATGCAAAGCAACTGCCGTACCTTGAAGTATTGGACGTGCCCATGGGTAGTTTTAGCCTCATGCGAAACCATCCGGATCGAGACATCGAGCTGATGGCCGCCACGACCAATATCGTGGTCCATGAAGACCTTCACCCGGCCATCCAAATGCTGTTCATGGAGGCCTCAAGCCATATTGCAGGACAAGAGGGGTTTTTCTCGAAACCGAAGGAGTTTCCAGATTATAAAGATCCGACCTATCCCGAAAGCGAGGTCGCCCACCGATTCTTTGAGTCCGGTCCACCGATGCTGAACCTCTATCTTCCCTTCTGGATCGCCGAATTCATTCAGCGCATGGCCCTTCTGTTGATCCCCTTCGTAGCCTTTGCCTATCCCATCATCAAAGCCATTCCGAGTTTCTTAAAGGAGCGCGCCCAAAAGCGAATTCACCGCTACTATGGGGAACTTCGTCGAATCGAGGAAGAACTGGAGTCTCCTCTTGAGGAGGCCCGTATTGAGGCGGTCCTTGAAAGGCTCGATCAGATGGAGCATGACCTCAAAAAATCAAGAATCAGCCGTCAACAGGTGATCGCTTTTTATGCGCTTCGAAACGATATGGATTTCGTCAGGAATGTCCTCGAACGCCATCGCTCTCGACATCGATTCTGAAGACTCTCTTAGATTTAAAACGGCAAGCACAAAAAAACCCAAGGCGGTCCCCCAATCGCGAGGGGGAAACGCCCGAGGTTTCTCTTTAAATCAATACTGAGTGGGCTTCTTAGGGCCTTGATTATTGCCGAAGGGGCTGGGGGTGTCCTTATCGCCACACCCTGAAAGGGAGAACCCCAAAACCACCAAAATCAGCATCTTCAGAATCATGTTCATCAGGGACTCCAGTCGGACCGTCAATGTCGAGGTATTGAATGTCTGAACAGCGATGGCCTCGAGGAACCCTGGGGGCCGCTGCTCAGTCCTTTTCTGCGACTGAAAATACAAAAGAGGGAGCTTTTATCGGTCAGCGGCCACGGTGTAATTCAGTGGCCTTCACAGTGACAGGTCAAGACGCCCCTGTCCAGCTTCAAGGACGTTTCTTTTTAGAAGCCTCAATCTCACTTCATGGCGCCGCATGAGGCGTATAAATCGATGTCAGGATGGCATCGTATTTATCAGGAAGCACTCTGACCCCGCCCCGAAAGGGATGATCGATCGCGACAACCAAGAAAAACATGCAGCCAATGAGCGCTGAAAAAATCCCAACGAGGGTCAGGTGGGCGAAAAAAGATGGTAAATGAAAGAAGTAGGTTGTAAAGATAGAAAGGCCCGCCGAAATCAACATCACGGCCCAAAAAACCTCTGGGATGGCCTCATCGGTTACCGCATCCACCCGGACCTGCCTCAGTTCTTGCATACGATTGAAGGCTGCCATCGACTGCATAAACATCACATGCTCATTTAATGTTGAAGGCTGATAGCCGCTTAAAACCTGAAACAATCGATCCAGAGCACTGTTGCCCTCAATCGGAATTTCACCTTTTAGGTAGGAAGGCCACTCGACACCAACGATAGCCTCAATGTAGTCCTGGGTGTGGGCTTTAAGCTGCTTGCGCGCCGGCTCTTGGAGCGCTTCAACATTTTGATAGAACGCTTTGATAGCTCCAACCTCCTGACTGACTATGCGCTCGACTTCATCAAAATTGTTCCAAGTCGATACCGCGACAAGGCCCAGCAAAATACCAAAAAGAACGCCGATACCTGAAAAAAGCCCCCCGACCGCATCATCGGTCGCATCGGATATTCGACAGCGGCCATAGATTCGTCTCCTCACCAGCAACAGCCCTAAAAGAGCCGCAAACACGAAGACCGAAACGATCAAAAAACCCATGAGCGGGGTTGATAGGCTGTAAAGAAAGTCAGCGATGCCATTCATAAAAATTCTTCGACGAAATAAAGCCTGTCACATCATGGGATAGATGCTCAACAACCCCCTCTTTCTGAGGGTTAGGTTGCTGAGCCACATACTCCTATGCTGTAATCAAATGTAACCGAAAGAGCCTGAGGATAACAGCCTCAAAGGCGTCCCATTAGCCCCCAATTAAACCGAACGAACCCCCCTATGTCGGGCCATTCTGATAACGATCGACTGATCCCAACGGCCCTTGCCGCCCTTGGGATCGTTTTTGGCGATATCGGCACCAGCCCGATGTATGCGATGAGTGAATCCCTTAAAACGCCGGGCATACCGGCAGGGGCTGAGTCGATTCTCGGGATTGTTTCATTAATCCTCTGGTCCTTATTGCTGATCGTTAGCATCAAATATCTTTTCTTTATTACCCGGGCCAACAACAAGGGCGAGGGCGGTATTTTTGCCATCGTGGCGCTTTTGAAATCTCAGGAAGCGTTCAAGGGAAAGGCGGCGGTGATCCTCACGACCTCGATCGCCATCGCCGCGGCGGCGCTTCTCTTTGCGGACAGCCTCATCACCCCTGCCCTCTCCGTCATGGCCGCGACCGAAGGGCTCAAGCCGATTGTTTCTGGTATCGATCATTGGATCATGCTGGCAAGCATCATCATCTTGATCCTCCTCTTCGCCATCCAGCGCCTCGGAACATCGGCCTTAAGCCGCCTATTTACCCCGGTCATGTTGATCTGGTTTACGGCCATCGGGCTCCTCGGACTCAAAGAGATCATTGATGCCCCTGAAATTCTTCGCGCCCTATCACCCCTTCATGCCTTTTACCTCCTTCAAGGTCTCACCTTAAATCAGGTTCTAGGGCTTCTAGGATCGATTCTCCTTGCCGTAACCGGCGCTGAAGCGATTTATGCCGATATGGGACATTTCGGAAGAAAGCCGATCAGCTTTGCCTGGTATCTCTTTGCACTCAATGGCCTCGTCTTAAATTATTTCGGCCAAGGCGCCTGGCTGCTTAAAAACCCATCGGTTGGGGACCTTGAGCACAGTCCTTTTTTTGCGATGCTGCCGATGGAACTCATCATTCCAATGGTGATCCTGGCGACACTGGCGAGCGTGATTGCGAGCCAATCGGTGATTTCAGGCATGTTCTCCTTGGCCAACCAGGCGATCCAGCTCGAATACTTGCCGCGTCTTAAGATTTTCCAAACATCTAAGAGCCATCGGGGCCAGATCTATGTGAAGGAAATCAACACACTGCTGGCCATAGGTTGCATCCTCCTCGTTCTGATCTTTGGATCTTCCTCAGCCCTCGCCTCAGCTTATGGCTTTGCCGTTTCAGCGACGATGTTGCTGACCACGATCGCCTTCACCCTGGTCATCTATTTCCTCTGGCGATGGTCCACCATCAAGGTACTGGCCTTCTGCTGTTTTGCCGTCCCCCTGGATGGACTTTTCTTCGCGGCCACCATCACCAAACTTCCTGAAGGACACTACCTCACCCTGATCATTGCCGTGACCGTTGCTTGGTTACTTGCAGCCTGGATTCTCGGGACTCGTTATCTGGTCGGGGTCGCCCAACGCATCGACCTGCCGATTCCACTCTTCGTAGAGCTGGCAAACAACCGGAAGGACCTTTATCTCCAGAAACGGCCCGCCATCTTCTTTCAGCACCTCCCCTTTCCCCCCGGGGGGAGCGAAATCGCCCCAACGGCGCTTTTAAGGCAGGTCCAGTTGACCTCGATGCTCTATCAACCCACGGTCATCGTTGATTTCATGGCCGCGGATACCCCGCGTATCAACGATAACGCTCGAATAACCGCGAAAGACTATGAGAGGGATATTCACTTACTGTCGGTCGCTCACGGCTTTGCCGAAGGCATCTCAATCCATGCGGTCATTCTTTACGGACAAGAAAGAGGCTGGTGGAAGGAGGCCTCGGAGATCGTCTATTTCTCTGGACGAGAAGATCTCCGTGCTGGAAGCAGCCCTCGGCTCCCCTTATGGATCAGGTGGCCCTTTGTATGGCTTCACCGCTACGACCGCAGTCTGCCTTCCACCCTAAAGCTTCCGGCGTTGAATTATGTCGAACTCGGGTTGCCGATCGACCTTTGATCCGTTGATCAAACCATCAGAGAATCAAGGGCTATCGATCACGACGTCTTCCATCGAATCGTCCGTCTGATCGCCATCAGACTGGCTTTTCAATAAGATCGCAAAACGATGGATCAACCAGATCAGTCGCTCCAAAAGACTCGTCGCCGCCAGCAATCGCCGACAACTCTCGACCCCAAGGCTTCCCTGACTTCGGGCAATGCTCTCTCGTAAGTTTTTCATTACGCCCTCTCGATCAGAGGTCAACGTCAGCAGCAGTTGGAAGTCTTGAGAAGAGGCCTCTAAGGCATCATCGAGAATCATCAAAATGGTCACCAAGCCTTCGACCAGGCTCCCCCGAAGTGCCTCCGCCTCCGGCTCTAAAAAACCACTGCGCAGTTCTTGAAGTAAGGTATTGGTCCCCTCTTGGAGATGGAACAAGAGTTCATTACGCGAATGCGCGGCCATGATCCGCTCTAGGGTCGCGTGGGATTGGGGAAGGCCCATGAGACGATCAATAAATCGCTGACATTCACCGCCGATACTGGCACACGCTTGATGAAGCTCCTTGCCTACATAAAGCGTTCCTTCCACCTCGTCTGGCCTGAGTTCATCCAGAAGCCGGGGCAATAAATGGACCAGTCGGGCCTGCTCTTTTTCCACCAAATCCAAGGCGGTTTCTCCCTCCTCCAGTGCCTGGTCATAGAGATAAACCGGTTTCGCCAGGTTTTCCATGGCGCTCTGAGGGCAAACCTTGACCACGAAGGCCTCAAGAGCGCCTCCAAAAATAGCCGAGCCTAAGGCCGATAGAATCTGTAAAAGTAAAAAAACCAAGGCCACCTTATGCGGCAGGTCCGCCCCAAAAGAATCGATGAAGGCCATCAGGCCGGGTACCTGAGCGATCACCTCAATCAACAGCGCCGGCAGCAGAATCAAAACACCGAGGGATTTGACTAATAACTGGGTTAAGGCCAACTGCCGACCTGTGGCCGTCAGATTACCGGCTAATAAATAAGTCCCAAAACCAGATCCAAGATTGGAGCCAAGAACAATCATCAGCGTCTGATCTAGATTTAAGATACCCGCCGAGGTCATGGTGACCGCCAGCGATGACATCATCGAAGAGGACTGAATCAAGAGGGTCAAAGCCACCCCCGCGATAAAAGGGATCGTCAAAGAACCCTCCGAAAACCGAATGAAGGCATGAACCCAATCAAGGTCCTTGAGGGGAAGAGCACCCATCTTGATCAGCCACAGCCCCAAGAAGAGCGTGCCGACACCATAAAGGGCGCCTAAGACATGGCGAAAGCGGTCATCATCCGTGAGCCCCAAATAATGGCAAAACCCAACGACGCCAAGGAGGTACAACACCATGAAATGAATATCGAGGGTCGCCATAAAAACCAACAGAGAGGTCCCGACATTCGACCAAGCCACAATAGGGATTGACCGCCGAAGATTGGTCAAACCGCTGGTCACCATGGAAACGACGATGAAGGTCACCGCATTGGAGCTTTGAGTGAGAATGCCGGCGAAAATCCCGATAATGGCGGAACTGAAGGGGTGACCGGTGGCTTTGGCAACCATGCCACGGAAACGCCGCCCCGTCATTTGCTTCATGTTGGATCCGATACCCCGGACACCAATGAAGAAGAGCCCTAAGCCTGCAAAAATGTCCGAGATGATTTCCATAAAACCTTAGCGGGAAGACGATTGGCGAAACCAAAGCAAGAGAACCAAGACCAACACCACACCGAAGGCCATAATCCCCAAATTAAAACGCTCCAACTGCTGATATCGCTCAAGGTCCTCCTTATCCTTGGCCTCTTTGAGGAGGGCATAACGTTGGTTGATATCGGCCGTATAGGTATCAAGTCGCTCCGTGAAAGCGCGGTCTATTCCGCGCAATTCATGGTCTATCTGTTCAGCCTCTCGATGGCTCAGCAATCTCCGATCACCAAGCGCCCCAAGGTAACGCTCCACCAGCCCCGCGTGCTCTAAGATCATCTGATCGACATCTGCCCGCTGGCCTTGGGGTTCGATCTCAGAAAGTCGCCTCAGCATCGTCCCCACTTGATCATTTTGGAGATGAAACGCATCAGAATAGGTCTTGAAATCTTCCGCTTTGGAGCCTCTTAAAAGAATATCCTTCCATTCTTGAACTTGACGCTTAAAGGCAATCGTCGCCTTGGAGGCGGTCGATGCCGCTTGAAACAATTCATCGACCTTGATTTGATCAGCGGCGTGATGCTCGGCCACGTAGAAAAGCCCGAAGATCGCTCCCCGGCCACCGAGAATAAAGAGCATCAACAGGACACCCCCCATCGCAATGAAGGCTCGTCTTCTCCCCGTAAAAAAGGTTTGATTTTCCTGGTTCATAGGTTTCCTTTCAATAAGAACGATAGGTTCTTTTAAGGGGCTTCGAAGATCCAACAGCCACTAGGGTTGATAATAAAATCCAACGCCGAGCATCAAATAAATCGCGATCAGCTTAATCCCTGCCATCCAGCGAACAGACCCGACACTCAGGGTGTTGTTGATGGCCACCACGGCCAAAATGATGGCAACCACCTGAAATTGGCCAAATAAAAGATTCATTGGCTGACCCATCACTAACCCTGCAAAAACCAGGATTGGGGCGGCTAGAAGCGCCGTTTGGATGCTCGAACCAATCGATGAGGCCAAGGCGACATCCAATTGATTTTTTCGAGCAAACCGGACGGCATTAATGAGTTCTGCCGCCCCACCAATCGGGGCGAGAAGAAAAATGCCGGTGAAGGTCGCTGAGAAACCCATGGTACTGGCGGCAGGATCGAGAACCTCCGTCAAGACTTCACTCATGACAGAAAGAAGGGCAGCCAGAACCAGCAACCACCCGATTGCGGCCTTTAAACTCGCCTTTTTTTCCTTCGAGGGATGCTGCAGCGATTCCATCTTCCATTCGGGATCCTCCTGAGGCACGATCACCTGGGTGAGCGTAAAGAGGACACTTAAGCCATAGACCGCCAAAAGGATGATGGAAATCTCAAGGCTGATTTCGCGTTCGGTTTCTGTGCTGAAAGAAAAAATGGCGGGAATGATCAATCCCATAATGGCCAGCAACATGAGTCCGCCAAAGAAATGTGTCGTGTCCGGATCAAATTTGAGGCCGCCTTTCATCCTTCGAGTCCCAAGGAGAATAGCAAGGCCGACCCCCAGCAGAATATTACCGACGATGGCACCTGTAATGGAGGCTTTAACCACATCGATCAGTCCATGGCGCAAAGCAAAAATCCCGATAATCAGATCGGGTAATGTTCCCATGGACGCGATCAATAACCCTCCTGTTGCGGATCCCAGATAGCTCGCAAGATCCTCTGTGACATCGCCTAAGTATTGGGCGAGCGGAATGATCGCTAAGGCGGAAACCAAAAACACTACAACAGGGTCAGCATGAAGGAAAGCTAGACCAATCCCAACAGGAATACACAGGAGGAGCCACTTCACCCATTACCCCCGCAAAAAAACCCGTGGTTGGGTTAAGAAATAACAAAAAATCATTACACTACCAATTTAAGCCTTTGACGATGAAAGCATGAAGTCTTCTTTTTTTTTAATAAAACGCGGGGCCCTCATCACTTTCCTTATCACCAGCCTTTGGATCTTATCAGCCTGCGGCGGGGGCGGCCCTTCCCATCGATCAGGCGCCCAGCCGAGCTGGTCGTGTGGGAGCTGCTCCTGCAGGGCCTGCTGAAGCATCCCTCAAAGATCGAGACCTCATCCCTGCGACTGGATAGCGGTAATGATGACGGTATTAATGATGTCATCCACCGTGCAGCCACGACTGAGATCATTGACCGGCTTTTTAAGCCCTTGAAGGATCGGTCCTATGGCCAGCGCCCCAGTCTCACGCTGCACCGCCTTATAGGTATTATTGCCGGTATTAAGGTCCGGGAAAATAAGAACATTCGCGTGACCCGCCACCAAGGAACCCGGCATCTTCAAGGCCGCGACCCCTTCATCGACCGCCGCATCATATTGAATAGGCCCTTCAAGGGGTAAACTCTGATCGCGTTCCCGGGCCAATCGGACCGCCTCACGAACCTTGTCAACCTCCTCGCCCGTGCCTGAGGCGCCGGTTGAATAGGATAAGAGCGCGACGCGGGGCTCAAGACCAAAGAGCCTCGCCGTCGCCGCCGCGCTGAGGGCAATTTCGGCAAGTTCAGAGGCCGTGGGATCAGGATTGACGGCACAATCGCCATACACCAAGACACCCTCTTGAAGACACATAAAAAAGACCGAAGAAACAAGGCTGAAACCAGGCCGTGTCTTGATGAACTGGAGAGCGGGCCTAATCGTATGTTGGGTGGTGTGACAAGCGCCTGAAACCATCCCATCCGCCTCTCCCAGATGGACCATCATGGTCCCGAAATAGGAGATATCCAAGAGGGTTTCCCGGGCTGCATCTAAGGTGACCCCTTTCGCCTTCCGCAGTTCGAAATAGGTCTTTGCATACCGCTCAAGGTCCGGGCTCTTGGAAGGATCGATCAGGGTCACTCGCTTAAGGTCAAGGAGAATCCCATGGTCGTTGAGCACGCGCTCAATGGCTCTTGGGTTTCCAAGAAGTGTCAGATCGACCACATCCCGCTCCAAGAGATGCGCCGCAGCTTTCAGTATTCTCGGCTCATCCCCTTCAGGCAACACAATATGTCGCCGCTGTGCTCGCGCCTTCAACATCAAATCGTAGGTAAACATCCTTGGCGTGATGCCCTTAGAACTGGTCGCGGCAAACGCAGGCAGAAGTCGATCCACCCCGATATGACGCTCAAAAAGTCGCAATGCCTGTTGAACCTTTTCAGGATCTTTCCGGCGGATGTCCGCATGGAGATGCTCAAGCCGAGCAGCCACTTGATAGGTATCCTCCGCTATTTGAAGCATCGGCAGGCTCTGGCCTAACCCCTCAATCAACTGCAACATCTCGGGGGCCGGAGGAATTCCTGAAGTCAAAATAAGTCCCGCTAGGCGCGGATAGTGGATTGATTGATCCGCCTGAACCATCCCAACCAGAAGATCGGTTCGATCACCGGTCGTCAGGACCAGATAGCCCGGCTTGAGCCTTGAGAGAAGATTCTCAAGATACATCTCACCAACGAGGTGACCTTCGACCAGGCCATCGAGGCGTTCTTCGCCAAAAAGAACGGTCGCCCCCAGCTGCTCTTTGACCTGCCCAAGGGTCGGTGATGCAAGGATAGGATCCTTTGGAAATACCGCGGTCAGGACATGGCCCTCTTGATAGGTTTCTGCCAGTTGCCGCTTGGCCTCATCAAGATCCTCGGGGGCCACCTTATTGAAGAACACCCCACGCACGGTACATTTTTTTTCGGCAAAAGCATCGACGGCGATCTGAAGAGACTCCATCGCCTTCTGAAGACTCTGACCATCTCCGCGTCCAACCACGACTAAGTCCGCCGAGAGATTTCGGGCGATAAAGGCATTGAGGTCGATATCAAGCGCTGAATGGGCGCCCCGAAAGTCGGTCCCCTGGATCAAGATAAAGTCGCAATGGGTCTCAAGATATTTATAACGCTCGATAATGCGCTCACTAACGGCATCCTCATCTTGAGCGCCGAGAAGCGCCTCAAGCTCCCAAGAGTGGAAGGCAAAAGAGTCCTCATAAGATTGCTCAAGCTCAAACTGCCGAAGAATCAATTCAATATCTTCATCCCGTTTACCCGCAGCGACGCTGCCGAGAATTGGCTTAAAAAAACCCACCTTGGCGGTTTCCCTAAGAGCAAGGCTCATCATCCCAAGGATCACCAGAACCTTGCCGCTCTCAGGGCCCATACCGGTGACATAGACCGCCTTACTCATATCGAACTTCCGAGGACTTCATTGAGGGCCTGACGGGCGATTTCGCCCTCTTCATCGGTTGGGACCACCATAATCGGAACATCAGAACTTGCCGCGTGGATATTCAAAATGCCCCCTCGTGGGGATTTATTGCGCGCTTCATCCAGCACAATGCCCAGATGATCAAGCTCACGACAGGCCATACTTCTCACAGAAACCGCATGTTCTCCCACTCCCCCGGTAAAGACCAGGGCATCAAGCTCAGGCAGGGCGGCTCGATAAGCGCCAATATAATGACGAAGACGATGAACGTAGATGTCGAGCGCCAGGTGAGCCGCCACATCCCCTTCACCCGTCCTTAGAAGGATATCCCGCATATCATTCGTTCCAGCGATGCCTTTAAGACCACTCGCCTGATTTAGAAGATGATCCATCTCCTTGAGGCTCAAATGGGCGTGTTCCATCCAATAAAAAATGCTGCCAGGATCAAGATCACCCGAGCGGGTCCCCATCACCAGACCGGCTAATGGCGTCATACCCATGGAGGTATCGATGCTGCGGCCTCCCTGAATGGCGCAAGCACTGGCGCCATTCCCGAGATGCAACACAATAAGATTCAAGCGTTCCTTAGGGCGATCAAGAAATGCCGCGACTTGATGGGTGACGGATGCAAAAGACGTCCCGTGAAAGCCGTAACGCCGAATGCCGTAGCGCCGATAGGCCTCATCGGGGATGGCATAACGAAAGGCGGAAGCGGAGAGTGTTTGGTGAAACGCGGTATCAAAGACCGCCACCTGAGGGAGCTCTGGCCACCGCTTAAGGCAGGCATTAATCCCCAGAAGGTTGGGTGGATTATGCAACGGTGCTAACGGTGTCGCCGCGTTAATGGCCTCAAGGACCTTGGGTGTAATTCGGGCCGCCTGATGAAAGGCCTCACCGCCATGGACCACGCGATGGCCAATGGTGATAAGACCTTGAGGGGGAAGATATCCGCCCCTTTCAAGCTCAGCCACTAGAAGATCAATGGCGGCCTGATGGTCTCTCGCTTGAGCGCCCTCTTCGCCAATTCGCTCCACCCGTCCCGAGATCAGAACCATCAGGTGACCTGAAGGCTGTCGTTCGAAAAGTCGGTATTTAACGGATGAACTGCCGGAGTTCAAGACCAGGATTCGTGGGTCCATGAAAATGTCCTGACGAGGGGTATCTTTCAAGACTATCACAGCACGAATACCCCATCATGACAGCGATTTCGGCCTTCATTGGGGACTCGTTGCCCTGACTCTGGCACAATAGGGCACCCCTGTCTGTGATGACAGCGAGCCGATGAATCAATCTAACCCGCGTCTTTTATGGATATTGTCCTCTCGCCAAAGCGAGACGATTCTTGGTGAACCTTCTCATTGCCTTTATGCCCCTCGCCATCCTAGGGCTTCTCTTTGGAAAAGCCATCAAGGCCAGCCTGTTTCACCCCATACCCGTCGCGATCGCCTTTATCGTGGGCGCTTTTATTATCATCTGGGCGGAAAAAAGAACGCACCGAATCCGTATTGAGACCGTCGAGGAGATGAACGCCCTCGATGCCCTTCTCCTGGGGCTTGCCCAAGCCTTCGCCCTGATCCCCGGCACCTCTCGCTCCGGCGCCACCATCATCGGTGGCCTTCTTTTTGGGCTTTCTCGGAAGGCGGCCACGGAGTTTTCATTTTTCTTGGCCATTCCAACCCTCATAGTGGCCACCGCATATCAGCTTTACAAGGAGCGGTCACTATTAAGCCTTGAAGACCTTGACATGTGGATGGTGGGCTTCCTTTCAGCCTTCCTATCGGCCTTTATCTGCGTCCGTTGGCTGCTTCGATATATCGCCCATCACGACTTCATCGTGTTTGCCTGGTATCGGGTCATTTTTGGTCTCATCGTTATTCTGTCTTGGCATTACCAATGGATCGAATGGGCACCGCATTGATTCTGGAATCCACTATTAGCTGCCCCCATTGCGGGCATCAAGAAACAGAAACGATGCCAACGAATGCCTGTCAGTTTTTTTACGACTGTCAGGGCTGTGGCGTCCTCCTCAAACCTTCGCCTGGCGATTGTTGTGTCTTTTGCTCCTTTGGATCGGTGAAATGCCCCCCGATGCAGCAGGAAAAACCGTGCTGTGGCGGTTAGCCACCATGAGCCCCTTGAGTCCTAGCCAAGGGAAATAGGCGGTAGAAATTCCTGGTCGTGCTGGCGGCAACCTCCTCGACAGTCAAGCCACGAAGCCCTGCAAGACATTCCGCAACATGTCGCACATAGAGGGGGTAATTGGGTTTTCCACGCATCGGAATCGGCGCCAAATACGGGGAATCGGTTTCAATCAAGAGCCGATCTAAGGGCGCTCGTTGTGCCACATCCTGAATCTGCTGTGCGTTCTTAAAGGTCAGAATCCCTGACAGCGAGATATAGAAATTAAGGTCCATGGCAGCCTGAGCCATCTCCCAGTCTTCGGTAAAACAATGCAGTACACCACCCACACGGTGGGCACCCTCTTCCCGAAGAATCCTAATCGTGTCCTCCCGAGCCTCTCGCGTATGGATTATCAGGGGCTTTGATGTGCTGATCGCTGCTCGGATATGGGTCCTAAAACGCTCCTGCTGCCAATCGATATCCCCATCGATCCTGAAATAGTCAAGGCCGGTTTCACCGATGGCGACGACTCGAGAATCCTCGGCAAGGCCAATAAGCCGATCAATCGTCGGCTCCTCGACATCTTCTTCTGTGGGGTGTACGCCCACCGAAACTGAGATTTCGGGGTAAGGGTCTACAAGAGACCGCATGGGCCCAAATTTCTCAAGGGTGATCGACACACAGAGGAGGTGATCCACCCCGCCCTCAAGCGTCTGCGCAACAAAACGTGAAAAGTCCTGATCGTAAGGCGAGAGGTCGAGGCGATCGAGATGGCAGTGGGAATCAACAAACATGAAGGGGCGTTAAAGTGATGACAAATAGGCCCTCTATTCTAGCCTGAACGATGATAATCACTCGCCCATTAAAAAGGGCCCCCCACCTTTCGGTGAGGAGCCCTCAAATCCCTTACCATCAGGTGCCGGGCGAACCCGGCACCTCAAGGCCTTACATGAAG
>RFVA01000091.1 GCA_009922685.1 Gammaproteobacteria bacterium
CAGCGTCTTTTCGGCCAACAGCTGGAGTCTAGAATCAATGGTGGTCTTCACCTGATAGCCACTGGAATAGGCTTCTTCCCCATATTGCTCAAACATCTGGTTCCGAACAATCTCCGCAATGTAGGGGAGGTCGAGATCCATGTTGTGCGCATGCAATAGAGCGGTATTGGGTTGCTGCGTGGCCTGGCGATAGGCTTCATCGGTAATGAAGCTCCCTTCTTTCATCCGCCCCAACACATAGTTCCTCCGGGTCATGGAGCGATCCGGATTGATGATGGGGTTGAAGGTGGAGGGTGCCTTGGGCAGACCCGCAATCATGGCGGTCTCAGCCAGCGATAGTTCATCCAAGGTCTTGTTGTAATAAACCTTAGCCGCCGCCGTCACCCCGTAGGCATGATTACCGAGGTAAATCTTATTCAGATAGAGCTCCAGGATCCGCTCTTTGGGGAGTTCTGCTTCGATCTTGATGGCGAGTAGGATTTCTCGGATTTTACGAAGAAAGGTTTTTTCGTTACTGAGAAAGAAATTGCGGGCGACCTGCATGGTAATGGTGCTGCCCCCTTGCCGTTTCTCACCGGTCATGACGTAGGTGACCGTGGCTCTTAAGAGTCCCTGGTAATCAAAACCTGGATGATCGTAGAAACGATTGTCTTCTGCCGCAAGGAAGGCTTGGACCATAGGTTTTGGAACGTCTTTAAGCTCAACCGGATATCGAATCTTCTCACCAAACTCGCCGATCAGGAGGCCATCACGGCTGTAGATGCGCATCGGCGCTTGGTAATGGATGTCATTGAGAGCATCCAGGGTGGGGAGCTGTGATTGAAGGTAAATGTAGCAGCCGAACAGAATCAGCCCGATGGTCATCAGCCCTGCGAGGATGCCGACCATGAGATTGATCAGGGCCGATGAAAAGCCCGAAGAGCGGCGGCGCGATGGTCGTTGAGGGTTGGACACGATGGCTGGGGGAAGAGAAAACCGTATCGTCAGGGGTGCAATGCGGGTTAGGTCAAAGTCCTAACCATAGTGGCGCTCATGAAACCCGTTTTAAGCGGCTCAATAAGCCACCAAAGGTGGGGCGTACTATACACCAACTGCTGTGACAGGATTTTTCTTCGATGGGATCAAAAATCCCAAAGGAGGAGGGTTTCAGCGAATCCTTTCGTTCTGAAACCCTCTTGGGTGGGCGCTTAATCGTCGCTGAACTCGAATGTGGGTGCTTTAGGGGCCGGGCCTGATGCGTTTAAGGACGGCTCCTCAGCACTTGATGAGGTTTCAGTGTTTCCTGATTTTAAGGGAACGCGACGATCTCTCCGGCTTCGGGTCCGTCTCCTCGAAGGGCGGCGAGGGGTGGTCCCGTCGCTCTCCTCTATGGATCCCTGGGATCCCTGATCTGGTCCCTGATCGGGCGTCGCTTCTGAGGTGTTCTCGATCGGTGCCTCAAAGGGTTCGCTGGAGAACTTCGGAATCACTGCGCGCTGATCAGGGGCTGATTCAGGCGCGCTGAGAGGGCTTTGGGTCTCCGGTGTCTCTCCACCGAATTCACCACCTTCATCGTTCGCTGGTTTACGATTTCGTTGCCGCGGAGCCCTCGGGGCTCTGGGTTGCTGCTGTCGTGGCGCTCGCTGAGGGCGGGCGGGTTCCTCTTGACTTTCAAGCGACTCCCTTTGCAAGGGCAGGTCATCGCTCTTAGACGTTTCAGCGGCGTTGAATGAGTCGACAAGGTGCTGGGGCTCATCGTCCCTCGCGCCTTCAGATTGAGGCTCATTCCCCTCAAGCGGCGCTTCATTCATCGTTTCTGGGTTGGTCGTCCGATGGCGACCCTCGCCTCCGCGACGTCCGCGACGACGTCGGTTGCCTCGCCGTGCGCCCTCACGCGGTTGACGCTCGCCATTTTCGAGCGTTTGAACGATCGGTTCGATGCCTTCCCCTTGGGGGGCTTCTTCTAGCCTCTCGTGGGGCAGCTCAAGGGGGGCAGCAGGTGGGTTCACTCGAGGCGGTCTCGCATCGCTGTTACGCCGACTATGGCGCGGTTCCTGATCCTGCCGGCGCTGACCCTGTCCACGTTGTCCCTGTCCGCCGCGTCGTTGTCCCTGAGGCTGAGTGGATGATGATTGACGGCGATGGTCATCACGAGGTTCTTCTGGGCGTTCCTCCCTCGCATCGCGGGTTGCCTTCTCCTCTTCTTCGGTTCGAGGCCCCGTCAGGAGCGTCAGGAAACGTTTAATGAGTCCGCCATTTTTGTTTCCGGAGTCGCTTTGGACCGTATGTTGACTGATGGGTGGAGCGGGTCTTGCTAGGCGGTCTGGAAGAAATTCGCGGACGGCAGGCTCCATCGTAGGGGTCTGAATTTCCCGGGTATAGCGATCATCACTCGACATATCGGGGCGAGCGATGCCATAGCTTGGCGCCTTTTCATCCTCTTCAGTGGCATCGGCAGAGCGAACCCGCTGAATTTCATAGGCTGGCGTTTCAAGATGCTTACTTGGAATAATCAGGACTGAAACGTTATGGCGCTTCTCAATATCGTTGATCGTGGGGCGCTTTTCATTCAGAAGATAGGTCGCAGAATCAACCGGCAGGTAGGCAATGACTTTGCCGGTATTTTTCTTGATCGCCTCTTCCTCGATGATCCGCATCACGGAGAGGGCTAGCGATTCAACGCTACGGATGGTGCCTTGACCGTGACAGCGTGGGCAGGTCAAAAGGCTCGACTCACCGAGCGAGGGACGAAGCCTTTGGCGAGACATTTCAAGAAGTCCGAAACGCGAGATCCTCCCGAGCTGAATCCTGGCCCGATCCATGCGGACGGCATCCCTCAGGCGGTTCTCGACGGCCCGCTGGTTTCTCGAAGCCATCATGTCGATAAAGTCGATAACAAAGAGGCCGCCAAGGTCTCGAAGTCTCAACTGGCGAGCGATCTCATCGGCAGCTTCGAGGTTGGTGTTGAGCGCCGTTTCCTCGATATCGCCGCCTTTGGTGGCGCGGGCCGAGTTGATATCAATGGCGGTGAGCGCTTCTGAATGGTCAATGACAATCGCCCCACCCGAGGGAAGAGGGACCTCGCGGGCATAGGCGAGTTCGATTTGGCTTTCGATCTGATAACGATTGAAGAGGGGAACGTTATCCTGATATTGCTTGGCCTTGTGGATGAACTGCGGCATCACCTGTTGCAGGAAGCTCCGCACCAGATTAAAGGTCGCCGGATCATCAATCAGGATTTCATCAATGTCTGCACGAAGGTGATCGCGCAAGGCTCTGATGATGACGTTGCTCTCTTGGAAGACCAAGAGCGGTGCCGGTTTTTCGGCGGCGGATCGTTCGATCGCCTCCCACAGCTGGAGGAGGTAATTCATGTCCCACTGCAATTCCTCGACCGATTTGCCACCGCCAGCGGTTCGGATGATGAGGCCCATGCCCTCGGGGACTTGAAGGGCCGCCATGACCTCGCGCATATCCGTGCGGGTGTCGCCTTCAATACGCCTTGAAATCCCGCCAGCCCTTGGGTTATTGGGCATCAGCACCAGATAGCTCCCCGCAAGGCTGATATAGGTGGTGAGCGCAGCCCCCTTGGTGCCCCGTTCTTCCTTTTCGACCTGAATCAGGATTTCCTGACCTTCGCGGAGCTTTTCCTTGATATCGCGGCGACTGACTTCTTGGTCGTCAGCAATGCCAACATAGGAAGGGAGAATCTCCTTGAAGGGGAGGAATCCATGGCGGTCGGAGCCAAAATTGACGAAGGCCGCCTCAAGGCTGGGTTCGACCCGGCTGATAATGCCCTTGTAAATATTGGCTTTTTTCTGTTCCCTTGAAGGGACTTCGATGTCAAAGTCGTAAAGTTTTTGACCATCTACCAGCGCAACCCGGAGTTCTTCCGGTTGCGTGGCATTAATTAACATTCTTTTCATTGACTCAATTCCTTGGCGCCCCGAGACCACTTCTTAAGGTGGCTGCGCGTCTCATTTGGGTCGATCAGCGCCAGGATCATCCATCCCGGCCGGCTGTTCAGACCCCCTAAAATCCGGGTAGCGTCATCCGCCAAAAGGCGGATGGAACCACACAATGGTCCACTCGGGTCGCATCGTTTCGGCTCGTCATGGGTCGAGCGCTCAAAACCCTGGTTATTTACGATTCGCCGCGGCAACCCACCGCTGACGGATCAATCACGTCAGGCAAAGGGAGGGCAAGGGCGGTGCGGGATCCAAACCGGTTGACGCAATCGGTTCAAAAGGTCAGAGAAGCTGATCCTTCGAGGGCTGCGTGCCTTATCAGAATTCGTGATTGGGCGGCTTCTGGCCGGCGGCGCGCAACATCCATCCCGCTCTTTATGGATGTTCGCACTTTATTCGTTTCGTTATGCCGGCTTGGCGGCAACATCTCTATCTGTCGCCAGCACCAAGACCCCAACGCATGTAACTATAACAATCCGCCGTCAAATCATCAATTTAATCGATGATACTGCTATTATTCTATGGATGAATACGCCGCCGACCAGTCCGGCTGTCCAGATGATTGAGGTCGATGCCGATCATGCGGGACAGCGCCTCGACAATTTCCTATTTACGCGCCTTAAGGGCGTACCGAAGAGCCATGTTTATCGGATTCTAAGGACCGGCGAAGTCCGACGGAATGGGGGGCGGGTCAAGGCTCAAGACCGCCTTGAAGCGGGTGATAGGGTGAGGGTACCCCCTGTCCGTGTCGCTGAGCGGGATGCCCCTCAATTACCCATAGAAGCCATAAGATCCCGGATTGAACCACGCATTCTTTATGAGGATGAGGATCTTTTGGTTCTGAATAAATCCTCGGGGATGGCGGTTCATGGGGGGAGCGGGCTGAGCTATGGCGTTATTGAGGCCCTCAGGGAGCTTCGGCCCACCGCGAAATTTTTGGAACTCGTTCATCGTCTTGATCGTGAAACCTCCGGTTGTCTCCTGATTGCTAAAAAGCGCAGTGCGCTAAAGTCGCTCCATACCCAGTTTCGAGAGGACGACGTCAACAAGGTTTATGTGGCTCTGATCGCCGGTCAGTGGGCTAAGAAAAAAATCATGGTCGATGCACCCCTCAAAAAGAATGTTCTCCAGAGCGGCGAGCGGATGGTTCGGGTGGCCCGCGATGGGAAGGCGGCGATGACCGAATTTAAGCGCCTTGATCTCTTTCGAGAGGCGACGTTGGTCGAAGCGCGGCCGATCACGGGACGAACGCATCAGATTCGAGTGCATGCTCTTCACCTTGGGCACCCCCTCTTAGGCGATGAGCGCTATGGTCAGGAGGCGGTGAATCGACAGTTCAAAACGTTGGGCTTGAGGCGATTGTTTCTGCATGCCAAAGAAACCACCTTCTTACACCCAAAGACTCAGAAACCCATCACCATCGAGGCTCCTCTTGATCCCGATCTTCTGGAGGTATTGAAGGGGTTGCCGCGGTGAGACGTCGTTACGACCTGTTGATCTTTGACTGGGATGGGACCTTGTGCGACTCCATTGGGTGGATCGTTGAATGTCTCGAGGTCTCTGCTGAGGCCGCTTCGCTTCCGATTCCCCCAAGGGCTAAGGCCCGTTCGGTGATTGGCTTAAGTCTCGGTGAGGCCATGGATACCTTGTTTCCGGGTCAGCCAAAAGCGGCCATTGATACCCTTATGGGCCATTATCGAAAGCACTACCACAGCCGTTCGTTGGAGCACTTGTCTTTGTTTGAGGGCGTTCCTGGTCTTTTATCTCAACTGCGCGAGGAAGGCTTCAAACTCGCGGTGGCCACCGGTAAGGCGCGCTCGGGGCTTGATCCGATGCTGGTTGCGACCGGGCTCACGGAGATGTTTCATGCGACCCGCTGCGCGGATGAAACGGCCTCAAAACCTCACCCGATGATGGTCGAGGAGCTTTTGAGTGAGCTTAAAGTGACTCCAAAGAGGACCTTATTGATCGGGGACTCGCTGCATGACCTTCACTTGGCGCGTAATGCCGGTGTGGATGCCGTGGCCGTCGCTGCCGGGGCCAATACCCGGGATGAATTGTTGGAACTTCAGCCGCTTGCCTGTCTCGAACAGACGGTGGACCTTTTGACCTATTTCAAGACGAGAATCCCATGAACCAGTCTCCGAGAGACCCTTTAGAGCCTTCATCAAACGCGCCTCAGGGCTCAGAGCGGCAGATCATTGAAAAAGTCCTCTTAGCCTCGATTGACGAGCAACGCCGCGCAAGGCGTTGGGGCATTTTCTTTAAATCCCTGTTTGCGATTTATCTCGGTGTGGGCCTCTTTATGGCAGCCAAGCCTTTCAAGGAAATCGCCGAAGATGGCGAAGGACACACCGCCGTCATTGATGTGGCGGGTGTCATTGCGCCAGGACAACCGGCCAGTGCGGATAATATTATTGATGGCCTTCGTGAGGCCGTTGAGGATAAGAAAACCAAAGGGATTCTGCTTCGAATGAATAGTCCGGGTGGAAGCCCTGTGCAATCGGCTTATGTCTATGACGAGATTCGGAGGATCAAGCAACAAAAGCCTGATTTACCGATTGTCGCGGTGATTTCCGATATGTGTGCCTCTGGCTGTTATTACGTCGCATCGGCGGCGGACAAAATCTTTGTCAATAACGCCAGTGTGGTGGGATCGATTGGGGTCATTATGGGTGGCTTCGGCTTTGTTGATGCGATGAAGCAGTGGGGGGTTGAGCGCCGTATCATGACGGCGGGTGAGCATAAAGCGCTCCTAGACCCTTTTGCTCCTGTTGATGGGGTCGC
>RFVA01000092.1 GCA_009922685.1 Gammaproteobacteria bacterium
ATGATCCGGCGTGATACCAGATCGAGGAACTCATAGGGCAGATGCGCCCAGCGTGCGGTCATGAAGTCGATGGTTTCAACGGCCCTGAGTGCGATGACATAGTCATAGCGCCGACCATCACCCATGACCCCGACGGATTTGACCGGCAAAAAGACGGCAAACGCCTGGCTGGTTTTTTCGTAGAGATCATGCCGATAGAGTTCTTCGATGAAGATGGCATCCGCCTTCCTGAGGAGATCTGCAAAGGGTTTTTGAACTTCACCCAGAATCCGGACGCCGAGTCCAGGCCCTGGAAAGGGATGACGATGGATCATCTCTGAAGGAAGACCCAGCTCGAGGCCCATGTTGCGAACCTCATCTTTAAAAAGTTCTCGTAAGGGTTCAACTAACTTGAGCTTCATATTGTCAGGGAGTCCCCCGACATTATGGTGTGACTTGATGACGTGGGCCTTCCCGGTCTTGGAGCCTGCAGATTCGATGACATCAGGATAAATAGTGCCTTGAGCGAGCCATTTCGCATCTTTTAGTTTGGCAGCTTCCTCATCAAAAATCTCAATGAAGAGTCGACCGATAATCTTCCTTTTCTGCTCAGGATCGGTCACACCCTCAAGACCCTTGAGATAGCGCTCTTCGGCGTCGACCCGAATGACATGGACCCCCATATGTTCAGCAAAGGTCGCCATGACCTGATCGCCTTCGTTTAGGCGAAGAAGTCCTGTATCCACGAAGACGCAAGTGAGCTGATCGCCAATTGCGCGATGAAGGAGGGCAGCGACTACCGAAGAATCAACGCCTCCTGAAAGTCCGAGGATGACCTCCTCATTTCCCAGGAGACTCTTCAGGCTCTTCAGATTGTCCTCAATGATATTCTGGGTCGTCCAAAGGGCTTCGCAGCCACAAATGTCGGTGATAAAGCGCTTCAGTAACCGAAGACCCTGGCGGGTATGTGTCACTTCGGGGTGAAACTGAAGGGCGTAGAAACATCGCTCTTCATTCGCCATGCCGGCAATCGGTGCCGTTGCTGTAGAGGCGATGGTTTTGAATCCTTCGGGGAGTTGGGTGACTTGGTCCCCATGACTCATCCACACATCTAAGAGCCCATAACCCTCAGAAGAGGTATGGTCCTCGATGTCCGTCAGAAGCCTCGAGTGTCCCCGAGCGCGAACTTCAGCGTAACCAAATTCACGATGGTCAGCCGCTTCGACCTGACCTCCGAGCTGAATGGCCATGGTTTGCATGCCATAGCAGATTCCAAGCACCGGAACACCCAGAGAAAAAACCAGATCCGGTGCGCGGGGCGTATCGGATTCCGTGACGGTTTCAGGTCCCCCCGAGAGAATGATGCCTTGAGGCATAAATTCCCGAATGTAATTCTCGTTGCAGTCCCAAGGGTGAATCTCGCAATAAACCCCGATTTCGCGGACTCGCCGGGCGATCAGCTGGGTGTACTGGGAGCCAAAATCAAGAATGAGGACTTTGTGAGCGTGAATATTTTGCATGCAATCGGGAGCCGCTTGAACTTTGAGAAAGAGGCCCCTTAAGGGCCTGATGGGATCTCCCACCAGTGCTGGTGAGATCCATAGGGGCTTAATCCATGGAGTAGTTGGGGGCTTCCTTGGTGATGGTTACATCGTGCACATGACTTTCACGCATGCCGGCCGAAGTGACCCGAACGAAGCTGGCCTTGTTTCGCATCTCTTCAATGGTTCGGCAGCCGGTATACCCCATGGCAGATCGAACGCCACCGACCAGTTGATGGAGGATGGAGACCATCGAGCCTTTATAGGGAACCCGACCTTCAATCCCTTCAGGAACCAATTTCTCAGCTTCCGTACTTTCCTGAAAATAGCGATCGCTGGAACCTTGTGACTGCGACATGGCACCCAAGGATCCCATGCCGCGATAGGTTTTATAGGAGCGTCCATGATAGAGCTCGACCTCGCCAGGGGCTTCCTCGGTGCCAGCAAAAAGGCCCCCGAGCATGACGGCATAAGCCCCGGCGGCTAAGGCCTTGGCGACATCGCCTGAATATCGAATGCCGCCATCGGCGATTAAGGGAACGCCGCTTCCATGAAGCGCATCTGCAACGTTTGAGACCGCCGTGATCTGGGGGATGCCCACACCGGCTACGATTCGGGTCGTGCAGATGGATCCTGGACCGATACCCACCTTGACCGCATCGGCGCCAGCTTCGACGAGGGCTTTAGCCGCTTCGCCGGTCGCTATATTGCCGCCGATCACCTGGATGTGCGGAAAATTGGATTTGACCCAGCGGACGCGATCGAGCACGCCTTGTGAATGGCCGTGGGCCGTATCGACCACCACCAGATCCACGCCAGCCGCAGCCAACGCCTCAACACGTTCCTCAGTCCCTGTGCCGGTTCCAACGGCAGCACCGACCCGGAGGCGCTCTTGTTCATCCTTACAGGCCTGAGGGTAATCCTTAGATTTTTGGATGTCCTTGACGGTGATCATGCCTCGGAGCTGAAAGCGATCATTGACCACGAGGATCTTTTCGATCCGGTGCTGATGGAGAAGGCGAATCGCTTCTTCCTTACTAGCTCCTTCACGAACGGTGATCAGCTTGTCCTTGGGCGTCATTGCTTTTGAGACCGCTTCATCAAGACGGGTTTCAAAGCGAAGATCTCGGCTGGTGACAATCCCAACCAGATCGCCCTTATCGACCACTGGGACACCGGAGATGCCCTTGGCCCGAGTTAATTCGAGGACATCGCGAATGGTGGCATTAGGAGATACCGTAATCGGATCCTTAATGACGCCACTTTCGTATTTTTTGACGGTGCTCACCTCGTAGGCTTGCCGATCGACACTGATATTCTTGTGAATAATGCCGATACCGCCCTCTTGGGCGATCGTGATGGCAAGACGACCTTCGGTCACCGTGTCCATGGCGGCTGAAAGCAGGGGAATATTAAGGGTGATGGTCCTGGTCAGCTGGGTGGTCAAGCTGACATCTCTCGGCAGAACGGTTGAATGAGCTGGGATCAGAAGAACATCATCAAATGTCAGTGCTTCTTGAATTACTCGCATGGGTTCGGCCCGCCTTTCCGTAAACCTGGGAAATATAGGTGATTAAGGTCTTTGGAGCAAGATGGGCGTGTCATGCGGGCGGGGGGTCGTTATTCAAGAGGATTGTGCGCCTTGATATCCATGGCGCGGTAGGCTGCTGAATGATTCTTCAAAAGGTCGCCACTGTTTTCTTTGGCTTCCTTCTCGGCGAGTGGGAAGAAGACATCAATCATGGCGGCTTCTGCAATAGCATCAAAAAACGCCGCTTTAATGGCCCAGGCGAAGACGCCGGCAAAAACCTCTGGCCAGAAGGACATGTTCATGGGGATGCCATCGATCAGGATTTCAATGCCGCCGAGCACCAGGGGATAAGCGGCCATAAAGCCGAGCCAGGCGAATAGAGTGACCATGGCACGGTTCTTGGTCATTGTAAAAAAATGAGCCTGATGAACGGCCAAGCCTTCTGCGGCGCTCCGCCAAGGGTTTTCCTGTTGTGTTTGAAAATGCCAGGCGAGGAGGGTTTGGTGATTTTGTCTTGAGACCGCCTTGATGAGGCGAATCAAGACCTCACGAATGGTCGGGTTTTGAGCCTCGATCTTCGGGCAAGACACAAGCGTCACCATGTCGGATTGTACCTCTCGGATGGCTTCATCCAGCTCGTACATTTTAGTGGTGCTGGGATAAGCGGCCCACTGTCTTTCCTTCGCGTAATCGACCAAGGCTTTGCCGGTCGGAAGCGATTTATTTTTGAACTGATCGACCAGGAGAGCCAGTTGCGGGATCTTGACGGCATTCAGCCAGAGTGGGCGGATATGGAACATCAAGGCTGCAAATAGGGCAAAACCGACAACGGCGCCAAAAGGTCCTAGTGAGCTCGCATTTTTTGCTAGGGAGCCGAATCCGACCAGCGTTCCGGCGCCGGCCAGTGTGGCCAAGAGATAGCCAAGGGCCGCCCCAACGCAGAGCAACATCCGATAAAGCACATAGGCCATCGACTTTTCGATGGAGCGGATGGCGGCCAAGAAATCAAAATCCCACATGAGGGTTCCTCGCTTTGAATCAGATAATCGATATCGGCATTATGCCAAGACTAGACCCCTTAGGAGACATCAGCGCTTCACCTTGGGGCGGGGGCTGATGTTACCCCGAGGGGGGAGGCCCGTATGTTGGGTCAGGGCTGGGCGACTGGGGCGCTTATTACGCCGGCCCTCGGGCGTAATGCCGGTTCCTGCAGGTTGCCAGGATGGAATGAGGTGGTGCTTACCATTTCCGATCAGATCGGCCCGCCCCATCTTTTTAAGCGCCTCTCGAAGCGTGGGCCAGTTTTCGGCATCGTGATATCTCAGAAACGCTTTGTGAAGCCGTCGCTGTTTGATGCCCTTGGGGACAAAAACCTTCTCGCTGGTCCGGCTGATGCGGTGAAGGGGGTCCTTGCCGGTATGGTACATGGTCGTGGCATTGGCCATGGGTGAGGGGAGGAAGGCCTGCACCTGATCGGCTCTGAAGCCATGACGCTTGAGCCAGATCGCAAGGTTCAGCATATCCTCATCGGTTGTTCCTGGATGGGCCGCTATGAAATAGGGGATGAGGTATTGTTCCTTGCCGGCTTCTTTAGAGTACCGATCAAACATGGCCTTGAAGGCATCGTAAGTACCGATCCCTGGCTTCATCATCTTTGAGAGGGGGCCTGTCTCCGTGTGTTCTGGTGCAATTTTGAGGTAACCCCCGACATGATGGGTCACCAGTTCCTTGACATACTCCGGGGACTTCACTGCTAGGTCATAGCGAAGACCTGATCCGATCGTGATTTTTTTGATCCCCTTTAATGCCCGAGCGCGCCGGTAAAGTTTAATCAAGGGGGCATGATCGGTATTGAGATTCTTACAGATACTCGGATAGACACAGGACAGTCTCCGACAGGACGACTCAATCTCAGGATCATTGCACGCCAGGCGATACATGTTGGCCGTTGGGCCCCCAAGATCAGTGATATGACCGGTGAAGCTTGGGGAATGGTCCCTGATCGATTCCAGCTCACGAATAATCGAATCTTCCGATCGATTTTGGATGATGCGGCCTTCATGTTCGGTGATGGAGCAGAAGCTGCAACCCCCAAAGCATCCCCGCATGATGGTCACCGAGTGCTGAATCATTTCAAAGGCCGGGATTTTTTTCTGGCCATAGGTCTGATGCGGCTGCCGGGAATAGGGGAGGTCATAAACCGCATCCATTTCCCGGGTGGTCAGAGGGATTGGCGGCGGATTGATCCACACATCCCGTTCACCATGCCGTTGCACCAAGGCTCTGGCATTGCCAGGATTGGTTTCCTGATGAAGGACTCTCGAAGCATGAGCATAGAGGACTGGATCCTCCTTGACCTGATCGTAGCTTGGGAGACGGATGACGGTTTTAAAGGGGTCGAGCCTTCGACGCTCAAACCGAAGGGCTGTCCGATCTCCCACTTTTTCGGTGCTGCAGCCTGGGGCTTCCATCTGATAGGGATCGACCGGTGGGGCAAGAGGGCCTGGGGTATCCACCTCTGTGGAGTCGATCAGGGAAAAGTCCTCCGGGAGGTCTTTTCCAAGAAGGGCAGTCCCTCGAATATTGTCCAGCGAACGAATCGGTTCGCCTGCCGCTAGCCGATGGGCAATTTCGACGACTTGCCGCTCCCCATTGCCATATACAAGAAGATCAGCCTTGGCGTCCATCAAGACAGAGCGTCTCACTTTGTCCGACCAGTAATCGTAATGGGCAATTCGTCTAAGGCTGGCTTCAATACCTCCGAGAACAATGGGGGCATCGCGGTAGGCTTCACGGCAACGTTGGGCGTAGACCGTCACACATCGATCTGGGCGCTTATGGGCTTCCCCATCCGGGGTATAGGCATCATTCGATCGGATCCTTCGATCGGACGTATAGCGGTTGACCATGGAGTCCATGTTACCGCCAGTGACGCCAAAAAAGAGATTGGGTTTTCCAAGGGCCTTGAAATCATTCGCCGAGGTCCAATCAGGCTGCGCCAAAATCCCAACCCTGAAACCCTGCGCTTCGAGGAGGCGGCCAATAATCGCCATGCCGAAACTTGGATGATCAACATAGGCATCGCCCGTGACGATGATGATGTCACAAGAATCCCAGCCTAGGGCCTCCATTTCGGCCTTTGTTGTCGGCTGCTGCTTCGCGACACCAAAGCGCTTGGCCCAGTATTTTCGATAGGAAAAAAGATCAGGTGCGCGATGCATCGGAAGGATTTGGATTGGGATAAAAAAAGGGGGGGTCCCGTCAGGGGATACCTCTCATCCTGAATCTTTGCCACGATTGAATGCCGGTGATGTCGGGTTGTTATGATTTTCGCTCCCGTCTTTCTGGGCTTTGGATATCGGCGATTCAAAGGGATCGATATGCGGTCTTCGATAAGACCTTGAGTTTCTTTTGTTTAAGCAATGGATGGGGGGCTGGTAAACCCTAGATAGCCATCGGCGGGTGTCTCCCCTGGGTGTGCTGGCCTGCCTCATGAGCGTATCTGACTCATCCCCCGATAAACCAATCGC
>RFVA01000093.1 GCA_009922685.1 Gammaproteobacteria bacterium
GGGCAGCGATCGCTGCCCTTTTGCGTTCAGGCCGCCGTCTTTGTATTCCAACGAGTCTTGAGATCGGTGGATACGTTTAGAGTTGGAATGTCGGTGGGCACCCTGATATGGACGGCGCAGGGCGGTGTCCTTGAAGCCATTCATCTGGACATTGGCCCTGGGCCTATGACACCGAGTGTGGTGCCACATTCCGGTGTTCTTAAGGAGGCCTATCGTCAGTGGCAACAGTATCTCGAAGCGCCGACGCATGCCTTTGATCTTCCCCTGAAACCTCCTGGCAGCCCCTTTCAGCAACGGGTCTTCTCGGCCCTTCGGGAGATTCCACCGGGAACGGTTTGGACCTATGGTGATCTGGCCCGTGTTTTAGGTTCAGCGCCAAGGGCGGTCGCGAGGGCGTTACGATGCAATCGCTATCCTGTCATTGTTCCCTGTCACCGCGTTGTGGCGCAGGGTCATCTGGGTGGTTACTGTGGCGCTGTGGGAGGCCCTATGATGACCATCAAGCGCTGGCTGCTCCATCATGAAGGCGTTCCAGGGATTCTGCCAGGATGAATGCCTCGAAGGATGAGCCCTTCATCACCGGCTTTCTCGATGCACTCTGGCTGGAGGAGGGATTGAGCGAAAATACCCGAAAAGCCTACGCAAGCGATATTGAGCACTTTGGACGGTGGATGGATCAATGGGAGGGAAGGTCTCTCCTTGAGATCACCGCGGGCGATATCGAAGCCTATCTGGCCAAACGATTCCACGAAAAAGTAAGCAGTCGCAGTGTCGCCCGCTTATTATCGAGCCTTCGTAAATTCTACCGGTATCATCTTAGGGAGGGTCGTATTGACCTTGATCCAACCCTTCGCATCGACCCACCAAGGATGGGGCGTCCGCTTCCAAAGACCTTAACCGAGTGGGATGTTGAGAGGCTTCTGGCGGCCCCTGATGCCGAGGATTCTCTTGGCTGCCGCGATCGGGCGATGCTGGAAGTGCTTTATGCCACGGGACTTCGGGTGACCGAATTGGTCGGCCTCCAATTGCATGAGGTGAACCTGCGCCAAGGGGTGTTGCGGGTCGTTGGTAAAGGCAGCAAGGATCGCTTGGTTCCCTTAGGCGAAGTGGCGGAAGACTGGTTGACCCGATACAGTGAGGCGGCGAGGACTGCGCTCCTCGGGGGACGGCAGTCCGATGATCTTTTTGTCACGCGGCGGGGTGAAGGGATGACGCGTCAGGCCTTCTGGTATCTTATAAAACGCTACGCACAGAGGGCGGGAATAGAGAAGCCTTTGTCGCCTCATACCCTTCGCCATGCCTTTGCGACCCATCTGCTGAACCACGGGGCCGATCTTCGGGTTGTGCAGATGCTGCTTGGACATAGCGACTTGTCCAGTACACAGATTTATACTCACGTTGCGCAGGAGCGGATGAAGGACTTGCATGCCCGATGCCATCCGCGAGGCTAGGACCGATGACGCTTTTTTTAGGACGACGTTGAACCCATGATTCACCCCACCGCACTCATTTCTCCCGATGTTGAACTTGGCCAGGGCGTTAAGGTCGGCCCGTTTGCTGTCATCGAAGGTCCTGGACGTATTGGTGATGAAAGCATCATCGAAAGTCATGCGGTATTAAGGCCGCATGTTTATCTGGGCCAACGCAATCGGGTCCACCCAACCGCCGTTCTCGGAGGGCTGCCGCAGGATCTCTCCTTCGATCCTTCAATGCCCACCCGACTTGAGATCGGCGATGACAATATTTTTCGGGAAGGGGTCACGATCAGCCGGGCCACCCGAGAGGGCGAGGCCACGCGCATTGGTTCCGGTAACTATTTTATGAACCATACCCACCTTGGGCATGACAGTGTGATGGGTCATCACAACATCCTTGCGAGCGGTGCGACGCTTGGAGGGCACGCTGAGGTGGGTGATCGGGTTTTCTTTGGTGGCGGTGTCATGGTGCACCAGTTCTGCCGGATTGGAAGCTACGCGATCCTTCAGGGATTAGCCGGGATCAACAAAGATGTGATGCCCTTTGCGCTGGTGGGCGGGCGTCCTGGCAAACATTACCGATTGAATCTGATTGGGCTTCGTCGGGCGGGTATTGAGGGTGAGAGGTTGAAGGCCATCTCAGCGGCGTTCAGGCGGCTTCGAGCCCGTCAGGATCTTGAGGGGCTCCCTGAGACCGAAGAACTCCAGTATCTCCGCACCTTTCTAGCCTCATCGTCCCGTCGCGGTGGGCTTCTGGGTTTTATTGATGTCGCCACGCGCGATGGGGACTAAAGAACACGATTCCAGGGAGGATCTTCGTTTGAAACCGATTGCTTGCGCCGTCATCGGGACGGGTTATCTGGGTAAATTTCATGCCCAAAAATATGCAGCCCTTGAGGGCTGTGAACTGATCGCTGTGGTTGATAGCAACCCTGAAGCGGCCGCCTTGGTGGCGCAGCAGAATGGTTGTCGTGCTGAGACCGATTACCGGACTCTTCTCGGGCAGGTGGACGCCGTCAGTATTGTGGTGCCGACGAGTTATCACTTCGAGGTGGCGCGCGATTTTCTTGCTGCTGGGAGTCATGTTCTGGTCGAAAAGCCGATGACCGTGACCGTCGAGGAGGCGGATGAACTGATCAGGTTGGCCAAACATCAGGGACGTCTCCTCATGGTCGGCCACCTTGAACGATTCAATGCCGCGCTTCTCGGACTTGATTTGGTCCATGAGAAGCCCCTTTTCATTGAATCGCATCGATTAGCCCCCTTCAATCCAAGAGCCAATGATGTCAGCGTGGTGCTTGATCTCATGATCCATGATATCGACATTATTCTTGATCTCGTTGATTCTGAAGTAGAACGGATTGATGCCAAGGGGGTGACCGTATTGACCGCAGATACCGATATTGCCAATGCCCGATTGACCTTTAAGAATGGTTGCGTCGCTAATGTGACCGCGAGTCGGGCCAGCCTCAAGGTTGAGCGCAAGATGCGGATGTTCATGCCTAACCGCTATATTTCGCTGGACTTTCAGAACCGCACCCTCTCTGAGCATCGGAAAGGGGCCAAGGAAATGTTCCCGGGGGTTCCTGAGATTCTCAGTGAGGAATCCGTCTATGAGAGTGGCGATGCGCTGCTGGAGGAGATCCGACATTTTATCTCCTGTATTCGCGAAGGCCGGGAACCCCTGGTATCAGGCGTTGCAGGACGGCGAGCCTTAGCGACGGCCATCGAAATCACCCGTCTTCTAAAAACACACTGAATATCAAGTACGGAGCCTTGCTGATGATCCCCATGGTTGATTTGAAAACCCAGTACCATCGATTGAAGGATGAAATCGATCTCGGGCTGGCCGAGGTCCTTGAAAGCTGCGCTTTTATCTTGGGGCCCAATGTCCGCGCCTTTGAAACCGAAGCAGCCGAATACCTTGGAGTTCCTCACGCGGTGGGCTGTGCCTCTGGAACCGATGCCCTTCATCTGGCGCTTTTGGCCTCGGGTATTGGGGAGGGGGATGAAGTCATTACTTCTCCCTTTACCTTTATTGCGACCGCCGAAGCCATTCGCTACGTTGGGGCAAGGCCTGTCTTTGTCGATATCGACCCTAAAACCTTCAACCTTGATATCGATCAAATCCAAAAAGCGCTGACGCCGAAAACCAAAGCCATCATGCCGGTTCACCTCTTTGGTCAGCCGGCGGATCTTCTAAGGCTTCAGGATCTTTGCTGTGCCTCTGGACTTTTATTGATCGAAGATTGCGCGCAATCTTTCGGGGCCTCCGTCGATGGACGACAAACCGGTAGTTTTGGTATGGCGGCCGGTTATAGCTTCTTTCCCAGCAAGAACCTTGGCTGTTATGGCGATGGCGGCCTCGTGGTTACTTCCTCCGAGGAGGTTGCCCAGCGGCTCCGAATGCTCAGGAATCATGGCTCTGAGGTGCGCTACTACCATGATGTGATTGGCTACAATAGCCGCCTCGATGAATTTCAGGCCGCTATTCTTCGGGTGAAGCTTCGTCACATTGATGCCTTCAACCGAGAGCGCCGCAGAGTGGCCCATACCTACTCCCAACTGATGGCGGACCTGCCGCTTGAGACGCCCTATGAGGATCAGATCGGCGTCCATGTGTATCACCAGTACACGCTGCTATCGGACCGTCGTGAGGCGATCATGGCGGCTCTTCAGGAGGCGTCCATTTCATCAGCGATCTATTACCCGGTTCCTCTCCATCAGCAGAAGGTCTTCAAGAGGGAATGTGAGGGACTTTCGCTCCCCGTGACCGAATCGGTGGCACAGCGCTGCTTCTCGTTGCCGATCTACCCAGAACTCGACCATGAGACCATCGAGCGGATTGTGGGTGTGATTCGTGCTGTGATGCATGGCTGATCAGGCGCCTTTGGTCATGCTGTCGGCCGGCGAAGCCTCTGGCGATCGCCATGCGGCGTCCCTATTTTTAGCGCTAAAGGGCTTATTACCTGGGGTAAAGGGCTTTGGAATGGGCTCCTCTGCGCTCCGTGAGGCGGGGGTCGAGATCGTCTTTGATTCCAGCGGAATTGGCGTGATCGGTCTTGCGGAGATTGCAAGGCACTACGGCGAGATACGGGGCGCCCTGACGCTGATGAAGAAGGCCGCGGCCAGTCGAAAGCCGGATCTCTTGATTTGCGTGGATTACAAGGAGTTCAATTTTCGTCTTGCAAAAGCGGCCAAGGCCCTGGGGATCAAGGTTCTTTTTTATGTCAGCCCACAAGTCTGGGCTTGGCGTCCCGGTCGGGTCAAGCGTTATGGAGAGATTATTGACCATATGGCGGTCATCTTCCCCTTCGAATTGCCCTATTACGAAGCCTACGAGGTCCCGGCGACCTATGTCGGACATCCTTTGGCAGGGAAGGTCAAAGCGAACCAGTCGCGGGAAGTGGTGAGGGCAAGGCTTGCAGCGGAAGCAGGTTTTGATCAGGACAAGACGCCCCTGGTGGGGCTTTTACCAGGGAGCCGAGCGAACGAAATTAAGCGGTTGCTGCCGGTCATTCTGGATGCGGCCGAACGGCTCATCGAAACCCATCCAACGGTTCGCTTTCTCTTGTTTCAGGCGGCCTCCCTGCCTGATGATACGATCACCGAGGCTTTGAAGACTCGGCGGCTGCCCGTTCAGGTCATCCGGGGACAAGACTATGATCTTCTCCAATGCGCGGATGCCGTGATCACAGTGTCAGGCACGGCCACCCTGGAGGTCGCCCTCCTGGGTGTGCCGATGGCTATTGTTTATCGACTGGCGCCCTTGAGTTATTGGTTGGGTCGACTTCTGGTGAAGGTGCCCTTTATTGGATTGCCGAATATTCTCGCCGGCAGGGGCTTGGTTCGAGAATTTATCCAGCATGAGGCGACGGCCGACAATCTGGCTCTGGAAATGAGAAGGATCCTTGATCATCCAGAGGTCGCCGCCTCCATCAAGCAGGGTCTTGCCGATATACGCGGCGTCCTCGGAGATCGCGATGGCTCTTTCGAGTTGGCCCTGTTGGCCCGCGATATGCTCCTCTCGAAAACCACTGGGACCCAGGGTTGATCAGCGATAGGGATCTTGATCTTCGGCTCAGGGAGAGTTCGAGGGCCAGAGCCCTCAGGCTCATTGTGAGGCCAGAAGGGGTGGAGTTGGTCTTGCCGCGCCATATCGGGGAGTCTGAGGCCCGACATTTTCTCGACCGCCACCGGGTTTGGGCTTATCAAAAGCTTGAAGACATCCGAAAGCGATCCGGTACGCTCAAACAGTCCTCTCTCCCTCTGATGGGAGGGGGGAGCGTTCCTTTCAGCGTCTTTGGACGAGGAAGCCCTTGAAATTCGGCATGCGCTGTATGCTTGGGTTCGGGTCTGGATGCGCGCGGAGGTGTCTTCGCTGGTAGATCGCTTCAGTCCCCTGGAGGGGCTTGAGCCGCGAGGAGTTCGTATCAAGGCGATGAAAACCCGATGGGGTAGTCTGGGCCCTAAAAATGATATGAATCTCAACTGGTTACTAGCCTTTACCCCACCCGAGGTCCTCGCTTACGTCGTTATTCATGAAATCTGCCATATCCGCTTCAGAAATCACTCGAAAGCTTACTGGGATCTGGTGACGCGTCATGATCCCATGTGGCCAGAGAGAAGAGCCTGGCTCAAGCAGCACGGCACGGCTTTGTTGCATCGTTTTGGGTGACGAGGAGGATGAAGGCCGTGTGGCAACGAATCGTTGGATGGATCGTCCCGCTGATCCTGGTCCTGGCCGTTCAGGGGTGGGCGCAACAGGGCCTCAAAACGAGGGTTGTAGCGCCATCGATTGCAGGACTTACCCCGGATGGACGGCCTTTTGAGGGCCTGGCCGGGGTTCAAAAGCCGCTCCTGATCTATTTTTGGGGCAGTTGGTGCGGAATCTGTCGGAGCATGCAAGGCACCTTGAACCAGATCGGAAAGGAGGCCAGCGTCGTCTCGGTGGCCCTGTCATCGGGTGGCCCTGAGACCGTTAGAGGGTATATGGAGGCCCAAGGTTTTGAGCTGTCAACGGTCGTCGATGACGATGGCACCGTGGCAGAGGCTTATGGGGTCCACGGAGTCCCGGCGCTCTTTTTTGTCGACCGCCAAGGGGT
>RFVA01000094.1 GCA_009922685.1 Gammaproteobacteria bacterium
GGAGCGTTATCCCAGCAGTTTCCCTTACGGCTCATCGAGCACACCATGCCGTATTCCAGAAGGAGATCCTGAAAAGCTCCTGCGGCATATTGGGCGAATTCAACCGGTCGTCATCGGATAGTCTTGTCGTTGTTTTTGTGTTTTCTTTTGCGGCTCGATCTTCGGCGAGACTTTGGGCGCCTTTGGACCAGTGGTTTAATTTCCTTTGGCCGCTGGCGCCATCTGACCCCACATTTATAGATTTCGAACCAAAGGATTGATGCAATCGCACATCCAAAGGCAATCACCAGTCCCTCGGCTGGTGGCTTTGCAAAGTGGAAAAGGGCTTGAAGGCTTGGGAGATAAAGTGATAACGCTAGGGTCCCAAGGGTCCCCAAAATAACCCATCGTAAGGCCTTATTTTTAAGACGCAGTAAGCTGAAAAAACCATCACGCCAAGACCGATTAGTCATGAGGAGAAAAATGTTTTGAAAAACCAAGGTGGCAAAGGTCAAGCCTCGGGTGACTCCATCGGACATTCCATCCATGACGGCATAGCTATAAATAACAACAGCCATCAGGAGTGCTGTCGCTCCCTGAGCAACACTGAGTAACACCATCCGTCCCCCGAAAAGGCGCTCCTCGGGTCGTCGGGGCTTTCGTTCCATGTTTCCCTTTTCTTCAGGCTCCACCTCGAAAACCACGGAACAGGCTGGATCTATAATCAACTGCAGAAAGGCAATATGGACAGGCATCAGGATGACCGGCCAAACGCGATGACTGATGGCCTCTAGAACGATAGGAAGGAGACTCATCCCAGCAATGGGAATATGCACAGCGATAATGTAGGCCATCGCCTTTCGAAGGTTATCGAAAATCCGGCGACCCATCCGAACGCCCGCAACAATGGCATCAAAGGCATCGTCCAGAAGAACGAGGTCTGAAGCTTCACGAGCGACATCTGTGCCCCTTTTACCCATGGCAATGCCAATGTTGGCCGCTTTGAGTGCCGGCGCATCATTGACACCGTCCCCGGTCATACCAACAACATCTCCTTGGGCCTGAAATGCCCGAATGATCCGAAGCTTCTGCTCCGGAACGACACGGGCAAAGACGCTAATGGTGGGTATTACCTTTTGAAGGGTCTGATCAGACATTTGATCAAGCGCATCTCCGGTCACAATCAGCCCGTCATCAAGTCCAATTTGTCGTCCAATATGCTTCGCCGTAAGTGGATAATCACCGGTGATCATCACGATACGAATACCCGCTGTTCGACAGAGATGGACTGCTTCTGGGACCTCTTTCCTGATCGGATCCATAAACCCCAAGAGACCCACAAATTCAAAATCGAATTCATGTTGAATAGCGGGTAACTCCTGGCTGAGTGAACGTGCGACACCCAAGACCCTTAAACCTGATCCTGCCATCCGTTGAACATCCTTGGTGATCGCTTTGGATTGGTGATCCGATAGGTGACAAAGATCCATGATGGCTTCAGGCGCCCCTTTTGCAGCCACTAATAGTTTGGCTTCGCTAGCGATGCGCCATGCATAAGACATTGCCAATAAATCCTTGGTCAGGGGGTATTCCTTCTGTAGAACCCACTCTTGATGAAGATGGTCAGCCGCATGATGTTGCCCCAGGGATAGCAGTTCTCTCTCCATAGGATCAAAAGGATCACGTTGGCTCGCCAAAATGGCTGTTTCAATGAGTCCGTGGTGAGTCTCTGGGATCGCGACTTGGAGCTGCTGCCCTTCTGTATAGCGTCCAGCAGAAGAAAGGCCCCAGAGCTGCATCCGATTTTCTGTCAAAGTCCCTGTCTTATCGGTGCAGAGGACTGTTGTGGCACCTAACGTTTCTATGGCATGGCTATTTCGAGTGAGTACTCTTATCTTCGAAAGCCGAAAGGCCCCGAGCGCGAGAAAAATAGTCAAGACAACGGGAAACTCGGAAGGAAGGATAGCCATGGCTAAGGTCAATCCAGACAGAATCCCATTCAGCCAGTCTTGATGGAGTAGCCCAAAGACCACCGCGACACCGATACAAAGGGCTGCTCCAATCAGAGCGAGGAGCCATACCAGACGCCCCGTTTCCATTTGGAGGGCCGTTGGAAAGGTCACAATGGATGCCAGACGGGTACCAATTTTTCCAAGTTCAGATCGATTTCCAGTCGCCGTCACACGAGCCAGGCCACGTCCAGCGACGACCAAGGTGCCTGAATAAAGGTAAGGCTGATCGTCACCCCCAGGCTGAGTTTGTTGGTGATCAGGATGCCAAACGACCTTACGGACAGGGACAGCCTCCCCGGTAATCAGCGATTCATCGATGGCAAAGTGGCTGCTGTCGATGAGGACCGCATCGGCAGGTATGCGATCCCCTTCGTTAAGCACCAGAAGGTCGCCAACAACAATTTCGCGGCCGGTGATGCGAACCGGTTCACCCTCACGAATCACTAAGGCTCTTGGGCTTGATAAATCACGCAGAGCTTCTAGCGAGTGCTCTGTCTTGGCCTCTTGATAGAGTGAGATCAATATGACCACCATGACGAAGACTAAGAGGATGAGGGCTTCTTGGGATTCGCCTAATAGGAGATAAGTGCTGCCGCATCCAAGCAGAAGCAAAAGCATCGGCTCTTTGAGAACATCCAGCAGCATCCTCCAGAAACTGCGGGCATGGCTACCAACCAACTCGTTGTAGCCGTGGGCTTTAAGGTATTGCGAAGCCGCTTGATGGCTGAGTCCTTGGCGTGAAGTATCGATGACTCTTCGTGGCCGGCTGTTTGATACACTTTCAGGGTGTTTCATGACTGCGGAACCCCAATCATGTCCGAATCAAGTCTATCTGATGGGACAATAAGGATCCGATGGGCCCTTGTCGCTCTAGTTTTAGGCTTGGGATTCATTGTGTTGCGTCCATTGATTGGTGCGGTCCTCTGGGCCATCATTTTAACGATCCTCTTCGACCCCCTTCATCGCTGGCTCTTGGCTCGATTTCCAAAACGGCAGATCATCGTGCCATTGAGTATTTCATTAGCCGCTGGGCTATTGATTATGGGACCCTTGATCTGGGGCTTATTGGAAATTCAATCTGAAGCCAATCTCGCTTATGACAAGCTGTCAAAAGAGTGGTCCCTCTTCGCGTTCAATGTCCCTGACCAATGGCTTCAAATACCGATCATTGGCCAATGGCTCCATGATGCTGTCGCTGCGATACCGCTGGGAACCCAATCCATCATCCTCGAATTCAAAGATTTAATTCCTCTAGTAGGCCGGGGTATCGGCGCCCTCCTCCAAGGGCTATCGAGCCAAGTGCTCCAACTTATTCTGACAGGCATTACGTTCTTCTTTTTACTCAAGGAAGGCAGGGTCATACTGGCATCTATAAGACAAGGGTTAGCCGGGGTGATCGGACCTAGCCTCGATGGGTATATTGATACGATGAGATCCACCGTCTATGCGGTCAGTTTTGGTTTGATCGGGAGCGCGGCAGCCCAAGGCCTCATCGCCTCGTTGGGTTATACCCTCATAGGTCTTGAAACCCCTTTACTGCTTGGAATAGCGTCGGCGCTGGCCTCCTTGATTCCCGTTTTAGGGGCATCTTTAGTTTGGGGTCCTATTGTGATGGGTCTCATCATAGAGCATCAGACAACAACGGCCATTGCTGTTGTTCTTTGGGGAATTCTAGCGGTGCATCCCACAGACAATGTCCTTCGACCCCTGTTGATTGGACACTTGCTGCATTACCCCATTATTTTGGTCATTTTTGGCGTCATCGGTGGTATTTTGGCCTTTGGTTTGGTAGGAACATTTATTGGACCTTGCATTCTGGTCACTTTGATGAAGGCTTGGCTTCAATGGTCAAATATATCGCCCTTGGACAAAGACTAAGCGACATCATCTAGCCCGACTTCGCTTTAAGCTGACCTCAGAGATCAGGAAAGGCCGTCAGTAATGGCTTATGCCTAAGACGATGTACAAACTTGATCAGACTTTAGGCGGGAAAAAGGATTCCCTCGATCGCTGGTATGACTGGCGAATAAAATGCTCTTGGTCACCAGAAACTCTTTTTCTGTGTCAATCCCGTGTATCGAATATCTCGAAGTCACGATACCCATGCTTATTGAGCGCCCTGCGGTGCACGATGGCATCATTGCGGGAGGTGCACCAATGCCATTGCGCTAGTCCAATTTGGATTGATTCATCGGGTAGTCCAATCTTAATAAGATTAGGAAATTGATTTCAGATGCTAGAAGAGATGAGGACATTCAGGAGTCCAACTTGGACCGCACAGAATCGACATTGGATTACTGAATCGATTTGGCTCCACAACAACCCATAAAGGCTGGGGGCTGTGGGCTCTTTTTGCATTGGGATACTTGTTTCACTAATCCTGATTCACTGCCCCTGACACCACCACTTTTTTCGGTCAGTCCAATCTTTAAGTTATTGGGAAATTGAAACGGTCGTGTTTTGATGCTTGGAGGCGCGAGTTCAAGGCTCAGACACTGAGGTCAACCGATTTTTGAGCTAGGGTTAAGCACGATTTTTCAACGTAACTCGGTTCTTTGTTCATTTCTCCGGCAGCCATCAGATCTGAGAAAGCTAACGCGTTACTTATCACGACAATCTGATTCTCAGCTCAGCTGAGTTTGCATCATTGCAACCACAAGTGACATCAAATATGCTGTCACCATGATTGATTTAGTCATTGACACAAATGTCTTCGTCGCTGGACTCCGATCATCGGATGGAGCTTCCCGAGAGGTCTTGAGAAGACTACTCACCAAGCGTTACAGGCCTTTGTTTGGGAATGCCCTATGGATGGAGTATTGCGACCTTCTGGAGCGGCCGGTATTTGGAAATTCAACAACGGCGAATGAACGCTGGGAGGTTCTTGCCGCCTTGGCGAGCTGCGGACGATGGACTTCTGTTTACTACGGATGGAGACCTAACCTGCCGGATGAGGCAGACAACCATCTGATTGAATTGGCCCTTGCAGGGAGTGCCGAAGGCATCGTGACTCACAATACCCGAGACCTACGCCGTGGCGAATTACGGCTGGGGCCACTTAAAATTCTTACGCCCTCAGAATCATTGGAGACTTGGACATGAGCACCCTGACGATCCGACTACCCGACGAAACTGCAAATCGTTTGAAAGCCCTGGCAAAAAGCAGAGGTTTGAGTACTAACAAACTCATAGAACAGATGAGCGCACATGCTCTTGCTGCTTGGGATACTGAGAACCACTTTAGGGCATTGGCGGCAACGGGCAATGTACAAAGGGCATTGGACGTTCTCGATCGCCTGGATGCCGAGATAGGCTCTGGCAACCACTAACTTCCTGCACGAGGAAACAAATGAGCAGAAGCCGAAGAATGAACCCGATTTTCGGCTACACCACCTGTCGTAGCGAGCGGGACGATAAGAAAATTTGGCACCAGCGATGGAGGGCCCAGGAACGCACGGGGCTTACTGGCGCATCTTCACTGGGTCATTTTTCCCTCGGCGCTAACACCCAGATCCTTTGGTTGGCAACTGGCCATGCAGAGCATAAAATCGAGACAACACGAGCTAGATTTGAAAAAATCATCATCATTTCAGGACCCAACGGCGCAGGTTAAACAAACTTTGCCCGTCACTTTTTGCCTGCCGAAGCTCAAACGCTCCGGTTTATCAACGCAGATTTGATAGCTGCGGGCTTCGCTCCGTTCAATCCAGAGTCAGCTTCGATCAAAGCTGGCCGCCTGATGCTAGAAGAGATTGATGAATGCGTGGATTCTGGACACAGCTTTGCATTTGAAACCACGCTGTCAGGCTTGACCTATTTAAAAAAGACTGCCTTCTGGCAAGCCAATGGCTATCAAGTCAAGTTGTGGTTCTTGTCATTACCCAATGAAGAGATTGCTCTATCACGAGTTGCACGTCGTGTTCTGCAAGGTGGTCACAACATTACTGAAGACGTTATTCGCAGGCGCTTCAAGGCAGGCTTGGCTAACTTTCATGAGCGTTACAGCAAGGTAGTTGACTCATGGGCGTTTTATGACAGTTCTGGCATGAACCCTAAGCTCATTGACTGGAGTAACAAATGAACAAAAAAGACATTCGCACCTCCACTGATCCAGATTTGGCAGGCTCATATGCGGCCATGGAACGAGCAGCACGTGCAGCCCAAGATCTAGCTATCAAACTGGCCTGGCCAGTTTCGCGGTGGCTTTTTTGTGCGCCCTACTTTGAGTGACGTGGTGTACTTGGAACGGACACTCGGTTAAGAGAAAATTCTTAACTGAGGTGAACAATGAACAAAAGGCGACGTTATTCGGATGAGTTCAGATTGGACGCTATCCGGTTGGTCAAAGATCAGGGATACAGCCGTGCAGAAGCGGCCAGAAATCTAGGTATTGATTCTGGAATGCTGGGGCGCTGGATTGTTGCTCAGGAATTAAGGGACTCTGTACCAGGCCAAAGAGAACCATCTATTCCTCTTCAGGATGAGGTTAAACGCCTTCGTGAAGAGAACCGCAAGCTCAAAATGGAGCGCGAAATCTTGGTAAAGGCGGCGGCCTTCTTCGCGAAAGAGT
>RFVA01000095.1 GCA_009922685.1 Gammaproteobacteria bacterium
GTGGGCTGCGGCCTCTTGTAAGAACCAGCCATGCGCGGACCCCACATCCAGGAGGAGCCCCCCTGGCTCTGACCGCAGGGTTTTGAGGAGATGGACGAGCCGTTTGAAGTTTGCCTGTCTTAAGGCCGCTAAGCCCGATGTTCGAGCAGATTCATCGATGTGTTCGTGAGATTTTGCTTCATTGATGGTGGGCTCAAGAATCGATTTTTCATAGCCGCAGTTTGAACAGACGAAGTGCCAATCTTGAAGCCCCTTTTTAAGCACCTCACCGCATACCGTGCAGTTCATTGTGTTGGCCTCCATCATGATTAACGTAGAGCGGAAATCCAAACCCCAAGGCAGATCACAAGGGCCCCTGCCAGGGTGTTCCAAGGCATCGGCTCATGAAGAAGATAATGGGCGAGAAAAGGGACAAAGACAAAAGCGAGGGCTGCAAAGGGATAGGCGATCCGAAGCGGCGTTTGCTTGAGGACCAGTAGCCACATGATGGTGGCTATTCCATAGACCACAAGGGCGGTGATGAGGGTTGGGTTCAAAAGTGATCGGATGAATTGTTGAATAGAGATCATGTTTGAAAGAGTTGATTGGCCCTTGAGACGACGACTAAAGAGGTGAGCGACGCCGTTTTTTGAGTGAGCGGCTGATGGGACGTGTGGGGACCGCTTGAATATCCGCCGCGAGAAAGGCGAGTAAGAATTGGATGCCGAGCATGATGGCAAGCGCTGCAATCATCACCGTTCCTGTGGGCGTCAGAATCCCTAAACGGGCCGAGTGGACCCAATGATAGCCGCCAAAGATGAGCCCTAAGGTCAGTAAGGTGAAGCCGACCGGAAGCTCAATCGATGCGACTGAGAGGTCCCTAAGATAATAGTTATAAAAGACCCGCTTCAGGCTATTGATCAAATGCTTGACGGCAAATTCACCCACAATCTTTGAAATCTTAAGCCCACTCACTTCATCCGCATAATGGGCTTCCATCGGGATGTCGACAGCAACAGCGCGGATGGTATTAAGGCGAAACAGCATGTCGGTTTCAAAAAAATAGCGCTGGCTGATTTTATCGAATGGTAGATGTTTTGCGACTTCAGCATGGATGGCGGTATAGCCATTGGTGGGGTCAAAAAGATTCCAATAGCCCGAAGAGAGCTTCGTCATAAAGGAAAGGACCGCATTTCCAAAAAGTCGAACCTTGGGCATGGAGCGGACCGATTCCAGATCAAAAAAGCGGTTGCCTTTGGTGTAATCGGCCTCCCCTTCGAGGATGGGGGCGACAAACTCCAAGATCAGGGAGGGATCCATTTGGCCATCCCCATCCACCTTAACGATGATGTCCATCCCATCATCAATGGCGGCACGATAGCCAGTCATCACCGCACCCCCCACCCCGAGGTTCTTTTCATGACGGACAACGATGAGCCTTGGGTCATCCACGGAGCGCTTAATGTAATCCCCTGAATGTTCAGGGCAGCAGTCATCGATGACATAGATTCGGGATACTTCCGCGCCGATCTTCCTAACGACCTCGGCCAGTTTGTTTTTGACCTTGTAGCTTGGGATGACAACAGCAATTTGGGGAATCTTAGTGTCTTGCATCGGTGTCGCTTTGTTCTATTCCCATGGAAGGATAAGGCTTATCCACCAACGAGGTTAAGAGGCCCCCTATCTTTTGACCGCACATGGCCCAGGTGTTGATGATGATCTTCCCTGAATGCCGAGATGGATCATGAGGCGAAGTCTTTAACCAGGCTTCAATGGCCAATGCGATGTCCCTTCCATCTTGGCCTTCAAAATAAGTCGCATAGTCTCCTGCCACTTCATGAAACACGGGGAGGTCTCTTGCGATAATGGGTAAACCAAACGATGCCGCCTCAATGAGCGGCAGTCCAAAACCCTCCCCAAAGGATGCGGCCAGAAGACAGTCGGCCGATGAATACGCCTTTCCGAGCATGCGGTCATCCGCTTGTTCGAACCAGTAGAGTTGGCGGTTAAATTCTTGATGGGCTTCTAAACGTTTTGAGAGTGATTGAGTCAGCCATCCCCGTTTGCCCATGATCACGAGATTCACCTTCAATCCCTTCTGCCAGAGGATCTCAAACGCATCGAGGGCTTGTTCATGCCCCTTTCGAGGTTCCATAGTACCCACCATCAAGAAGGTCGGATGTTGATTGTGGGGCAGAGGGTCGATGGTCTTTTCTGATCGCTCCCAATCCGTTTTAGCTTGAAGGGGTTCTGCACCCAGATGAGCCCAGTGGATAGAGAGGGTGGGGTTTTTAACTTCAGGAGATTCACTCATCCATCTTTCAACGCTTGATACGACGGATTGTGAGATGCAAATCACCGCATCGCCGCTGGTCGCGACATCCAACCATTGGTGATACGTCTCCACCACCGCGGGTTCAAAATATTGGGGCATCTCGTGACAGAGGAGGTCATAAATCATGAAGCAGGTGGTGACCCCGCTGGCACGAATCTTCTGATAATAATCGGCGTGAAGCGGCTGCACATCAGGGTTCATATCAAGACCAAAGAAAATGTCCCCCGGTGATACCTCGATGAGATCATCCATCGTTTCATGAACCTCAGCGTACTTTTTCGCCCGATATGCCCGGGCATATCGATAGCCTTCACTGACCGTCGCATACACCAGTTCGATGCGATATCCCTTTGGTGGATTCAAAAGGAAATAATCGACCAGATTCTTCACAACGCGCTGGATGCCGGTCCCTGCATCATGAATCACCAGGGCTGAAATATCGATCAAGAGTTGATGTTTTGCTCCCGGCATTCCCCGAAGCACTCTTTTGAGAGCCTCGGTTGATTCCTCCCAGGTGAATCTTGGCATATCGCTAGATTGGGGTTGGGCGTTATGGTTTTTTAAGTCGATCCATTGAAGAACAGCCTTTTTAAGATCTGAAGCCTCGAGGCCCTCAAAATAAAAAGCATGATCCCCCGCAACCTCTTGGAAAATGGGCGTTTTTCTCAAGATAAGCTCGAGCCCATAGCGGGACGCTTCAACGATGGGAAGACCAAAACCTTCATTGAGGCTCGCAAAGATAAGGCACGATGCGGCGCTGTAGATCCCTGATAAGAGGGGGTCGCTGGCCTTCTTCTGCCAAAAAAGGCGGGTTCCCGCTTCTGGGTGGTGATCGATGCTTTGAATCAGATCAGAGTGGCCCCATCCTTCCGCGCCCACAAAGACGAGGTTGATATCCTGCTTTTCCTCCCAGAGCTGATTGAACGCATGAAGAATCTGATCTTGGCATTTCCGGGGTTCAATGGTCCCAACGCAGAGGAATGTCGGCCTTTTCTCAAGCCGTGCCAAGAAATCTTTTTCCTCCCCATTCAATTCCAAGACCTCGTTCTTTTCTTGAATGTCGCAGCCAAGGTGGATGAAAGTGTTGGTGAAATCACGTTTTGGGGTCAGCCCTTTTTGTTTTATAAAGCCATTAAATTCATCCGCGACGGATTTTGAAATACAGATGGCGCCATCGAGGGTCGCAATCATCTCTAACCAGCGCTCATGAAGTTCTGGCAAGGAGGGATCGGGAAAGTAGGTTGGGAATTGGAGGGGCAGCAAGTCATAGATAAAGAAAAAGACCTTAACCTGACTCTCCATCATCTGATGGTAGAAGGCTTTTTCTTTCAGCTGAACATAGTGCTGCATGTCCATGGCCAAGAAGAGATCACCGGCCTGGTAGATGATGTCCTTGGCTTCTTTTTGACTGGTGGCCGATGGAGGGACGCCGCCATTGATCAAGGGGGGGGCGTAGCGGTATCCATGATGACTGGTTGCAAAGACAGGCTCTATCGAAAATCCCAGAGGAGGTGATGCCAAGAGATGCTTTAGAGAGGACCTCACAACCCGCTGAACGCCTGTCTTATGTTCTGACTGGATGAGCTCTGAGATATCGATGAAGAGCTGGCGTCTCGGGGTGGTGTTTAAAAGATGCGATAAGCCTTCAGAAACATCGATTCCAGCGTCATAATCATGCTGCGGAAGGGAGGCTCTGGTGGCTTGAATAAGATCCATGATCCTCATGGCTCTTGAGGTATGAGCTTCAAACGTCTTAGTAGGGTTTCCAAGCGCTTCAAAAATCTCTCTCGTTTTTCTAGCTGATGCCTTCCATGAAAAAATCGATTTTTGGGGTAAGGTTCCTTCCATCACCCTCCTTCTAAAATCTTCATCGGTCAGCGCCGACTTCAGTTTGGTCATGATGTCGTTGACATCATAGGGATCAAAGAGCGCCTCTTCATAGCCAATCACTTCAGGGATGCTGGTCGCCTTTGATCCAATCACCAAGGCGCCACACATCAAAGCTTCAAGTGCGGGGAGTCCAAATCCCTCATGAATCGATGGGAGAACAAAGCATCGACAGGTGTTATAGAGGTAGACCATCTCCCCATCACTGACATAGCCGGTCCAAATGACCTCCTCGGCAGTAAGGCCTCGCTTTTTTGAGAGCGATTTGAATGCCGCGACATTATCTTCTGGCATCTTTCCGGCCAGAATCAGTTGATAGGATTGGCGCGTTGTCTCAGGGAGGAGGGCATAGGCTTCAATGAGGCGGTTGAGGTTTTTTCTTCCATCAGATCCCCCGGTGTAGAGGATGAATTCCCCTTTTATGGAAAACTTCTTCTTAAGAGCTTCATGCTGGGAGGGCTCAACGTCTATTTCTTTAAAGATGTCATTGCATCCGGCTGAGATATTCACGCTGAAGGGATAGTCCATCCCAAGCTCTTCAACGGCCTCTTTTTCCGCAGACGCTGATATCGCGACAATCAATGTGGAGCTTTTTAGCTGTTCAATGCGCTCAAGGTAAGCCGCCTTAAAGACGGGGTGAGGATCGAGATAGATATCGGGGTTTAGAAGCGGTATCAAGTCATAGAAGATCGTCGCGGTGACGATTTCAGGACGATACTTCCTGATGGTGATCACCGCCGGGTCGGTATAGCCTTCAAAGAGGCTGGTAATCAGTAAAAGATCAGGCTCACATTCTGCGATGAAGAATTCTCTTGCCCTCTCGGCGACTTCGCGCCGCCAGTCGGATGGGCTAAAACATTCGCCAACCACGTCGGTAGGCGGAAACCAGGTCACTGTGGTGGTATTGCTGTTGAATGGCCTGAATTCTTCTTTGATCGGTTCGACCGTTCGAAGAAAGGCACCATTTAGAACTAAAATGAACTCATCCTTAGGGTTTCCCTCGATCAGCGCTTTGACCAGCTCTGTGGAGTACCGTCCGATCCCCCGAAAGCGGCTCTCGGATTGAGCGCCCTGCATGTCAATCGCTATTCTCATATCACGTTCAGAGGGGTTGATGGGGTGGTCATGGATTTTCTTTGGAGCCTCTCAAGAGTGCTGCTTTAGGTGGAAAGAGTCCCTTAGTCTTCCCTGATCAATGGGCTTCAGTTGGACTGCTGAAGTCGTCTATGGATTTGCCCTGAGAGCTTTCCTAAGGCCGGACTTTTTTTCTCAAGCTGTGGCCCTTTATTGGCCTCCTGGATTGGTTTTTGGCCATTTTTACTTGAGTTGGCGGAGGCCTCATGTCCCGCCTCGGATGCTACGGAGCTTGGGCTGATGGTCCGTGTGGCCAGTTTTAAAAGCCTCCTTAAGGGAGGGAAATGTTTGACGCGTTGCCCAATCTTGTTTCTTAGCACCGGCTTTCTTAAGATCCAAGGCACCGCGATGATCAGGATGGGGCTCAGGGGGACTAGGAGTATCGCTAGCGCCAACAGTAAAACCCCCTCGAGGATGCCTTTGAGGAGGCCGGCGGTCCAAAGGATCGCCGTTCTCAGCCCCCGCAAGGGCTTGGTCATGCGCCATGAGAGGCTGCCCTTTATTCTGTGGATCTGATCATGCCACTCAATAGCTTGGTTTTGGGTGGACTCACACTGAAGCGTCAGCTCCTTGATGCGGTTTTGATGGGTTTCTAAAGCCTCCCGGGATTCAATAGCTGTCATCTTTAGTGAGGCCATTTCTTTTTGATAATGACGGGCCTCTTGTTCGGATCGTTCAATACGCTCTAGTAGGGCACTGGCATTCGCTTTTGATTCCAGAAGGTGGCTCTCGGCGATCGCCAGACGTTTTTCAAGCTCGATGCGATCCTGCAAGCTGAGGGAGCATTGCTCGAGAATACTTTCAAGGTTTATGGTCGGTGCCTCTGCCTTAGCAAGCTCTTGCTCCACATGGGATCGAGTTGTCGCAAGCTCTTGGTCTATTTGCGCCAGTCGATGGGATATTTGATGGTCATACCGCGAGGCGATCGTTTCTGGCTGTAACCCTTGATCGGCACAAAAGGGGTCGTCAATCGACTTCATGAGGGGTGCCGGCCCCGCCTTTTGTGCGATGACCGAATAATCAGGGCTGGCCCCACTCAAGACATCCCAGAATCCGGGGGCATCAGAGCGTGATAGCGCTTGATTTTCCTGGAGCCTTAAAATTCTCGATCGCTCAAACCCCGCATATTCCGTCGTGAAGTCCAACAGAACGGGAGGGAGGGGCCGCTGATGGGTGGGATCAACATAGAA
>RFVA01000096.1 GCA_009922685.1 Gammaproteobacteria bacterium
ACGATTGCGGTGACGACGCCCTCAGGGACGGTGACCTCATCGGCTAACCTCTTTACCTATAGCGTTCCGACGCCGACGATTACAGCGGTCTCGCCGAACGCAGGAGTAGCCGCGGGCGGAACGACTATTACCCTCACGGGGACGAACTTCACTGGTGCGACAGCGGTTTATTTGGGTGGAACTCCGTTGACGTCACTCCAAGTCTCCAGTGCGACCAAGATGACCGGGGTTACGGCGGCTCATGCTAAGGGTGCTGTGCCCATTGCCATCACGGTCGGGGGGGTAACGACGACAGCCTCTCAGAATGGCTACACTTATCAGTAGGAATTAAGTATCGTCTCATTGAAGGAGTTTTATAGCGTTATCAATGATCGATGCATTGATTGCTTCAATATCAATGGACTCGAATCGGTTTAGGATTGACAGCCTTAACCTCGTTAAAATCGAACTAAGTTTTTGCCTGATAATTTTAAAAAGGTGATCGTCATGAAGGTGCAAGGATCAGTGTCTTTTCTATTAATGCTTCTTGCCGTCTTTATCTGTGGCGATGCCAATTCCCAGGGCCTCAGGCAGAGTGACGAACAGGATAATGTCCCAACGGGGAAAGGCTATGGTGTCGCTGCGCCGAGTGGAAGCCCAGCGCCAATATTGGATGGTCATCAGATACAGTTTCATGGGGGGCCTTTGATGGTGGGTCCCACACCGATCTATTACATCTGGTACGGTGACTGGACCAAAAGTCCGGCGGCTACTAACGGGATCTTAAGAGATTTAGCAAATCATATCGGTGACACCCCACTCTTCGCGACCAACAACACTTATCATGATCAGGAAGGCCAAACGATCAAAGGACCTGTTTTCTTCGCGGGTGAAGTCTTTGATGACTATTCAAAAGGCAAGTCCTTATCAGATAAGGACGTTGAATCCATTGTGCAAAATGCCCTCACGAGGAGTGCGCTACCAGAGGATCCCAAAGGTATTTATTTCGTTCTGACATCCGCGGATGTTGATGAGACAACAGGATTTTGTAACACCTATTGTGGGTGGCATTCTCATATGAAGACCCCCACATCTCATATCAAATACGCCTTTGTCGGTGATACAGAAAGATGCCCTGCCTCCTGTCAATCGCAACCTGTGGGTCCTAACGGGAAAGGGGGCGGCGATGGGATGGCTAATATTTTAGTGAAAGAGCTTTTGTCTACGACATCTGATCCTGAACTGAGCGCATGGTATGACGGAAAAGGCAGGGAAAATGGAGACGTGTGTGATTGGACCTTTGGAACCACTTACCTGGTCAACAATGCAAAAGCTAACATGAAGATTGGCGGGAGGGATTTCCTCCTGCAGCAAAATTGGGTCAACCAATCGGGTGCTGGATGTCAGTCCAGACCCTGATGAAAGGATCATTGCAGCTAAGTTTGAAGGCCCCCGTTCATTTTTTATCCTTTCATCAAAGTTCTTAAAGGATGAGGAATCAATGATACTTCAATCCCTGACGGTTTTTGCGAGGAGTGGGACGGGAGCTTCGATGGTTTTAGTCCTGGCTTTATTTATGGCTCAATCCTCTCAAGCCACAGAGGAACCTCGCAAGGTCCCAACAACGACTCGGCTAGTCAAACTCTACGGTGAGCTTGAATCAAACCTGTCGATGGCCATATTAGAGCCGGATCCATCTAAAATTGACGACTTGCTAACGCAGGATTTTGAGCAAAGGACCCCCCTAACGGCCGATAATCCGACCCCGAGAGCCGAATGGCTTGCCGCTTGTTCGAAGGATGCCAAGATCTTGGGTGCTGTTCTGCCCACAAAAATGGCCGTTCGAGATCTTGGATCTTCGGTGGTGGCAAGTTTCGTGATGGTGGACCGAAACCATCAAAAGCAACCGTTGTTTTTTGTGATTGATGTATGGATTGACCAGCAGGGTCATCAGCAACTCAAGAATAGGTTCTTGAGCCGAATCGGTGACCGAAGCCCTCCGTCACTATGTGAGCGACCTTTTAAATCGAATGAAGCAAGCCCTCAGAGGTGAGATAGATGGGGTTTCTTGCTGATCAAATACGTGACATAAGACATCGCTTACCTCTTTGTGAATCATCCCAAAATCTAGGAGCCCTTGCGTGAGCATTCATGAGAATAAAAGACGGTTTATAAAATTAGCGCTCGCTTCAGCTGCAGGGCTGAGTCTTTATCCTTACGGGAAGGCCCGTGGAGCGGGCTTCAGTGCCGATGTCATTGTGATTGGGGCTGGCATGTCAGGATTGGCGGCAGCAAAAGACCTTCAATCGAAAGGGAAGAAGGTGATTCTCCTGGAGGCACAAAACGCCATTGGAGGCCGGACCGTCACAGATCGATCCCTTGGCCTCCCCTTAGACCTCGGTGCCTCATGGATTCATGGCGTCAATAAAAACCCCATCGCCGCCCTCGCGAGCACGCTAAATCTTGCGACATCGCCAACGAATTACGATGCGATACAGCGGTATGATTACGATGGCCGTGAGATAACGGATACTGAAGATACTCTCGTAGATAAAAACTACAGCACGCTCATGTCCGCGGTCAGTAAAGCCCAACGGGCCGCTAAAACGGATCAATCACTTGGCGTCACTATTAGTTCTATCACTGCGACAAAGACCTATACGCCATTCGAGCAGCGGGCTATAGCGTATTCAGTGAATACCGAGATTGAACATGATTACGCAGCTGATGTCAGCGTCATGTCCTTGAAATATTGGGATCAGGACTCTGATTTCGGAGGGCAGGATGTACTGATTACTCAAGGTTATGATCAAATCACCTCCTACCTTGCGAGTGGGCTCGATATTCGGCTTTCTACGATAGTCACTGAAATTAATTATGCCAAAACGACCGTCAACGTCATGACGAGCAATGGGACTTATGCAGCCCCGAAAGTAATTATTACAACCCCTTTAGGCGTACTGAAGAAAGGAGTAATAAAGTTCACGCCCAGCTTGCCGACAAGCTATACGTCGGCCATTAGCCGGCTTGGCATGGGTTTGCTCAACAAGCTCTATCTTCGCTTCCCGTATAAGTTCTGGAACAATCAAGAACAATTATTGGGGTACATAGGACTAGAAAAGGGGCGGTGGGCGGAATGGTACGATCTTCAGCATGTAACCAATCAGCCCATACTTCTTGGTTTCAACGCGGCCTCTTTTGCAGCCACGGCAGAAGCTTATACAGATCAACAAACCGTCGCTAGCGCAATGAGCGTTCTGAGGACGATCTATGGCGCAACGACCCCGGATCCTTTAGGATATAAGATGACTCGTTGGGGTAAAAACAGTTGGAGTTTTGGCTCCTACTCTTATGTTGCGTTAGGATCGAGTCCTTCTGACTGTGATGTATTCACCAAATCCATCAATTCGAGGCTTTACTTTGCTGGCGAACACACCAATAAGGCTTATATAGGGACCGTTCACGGCGCCTATTTATCAGGCCTTCGAGCGAGTGGGCAAATATAATTTGATGAATTATTTAAAATAACAAGGTAAAGAAACACGTCAGATATTAATGGATTAATGTCTCTTGTCTCAAAATACCTATCCCAGATGAGAATATCATGAAATCATCTATTCATCATTGGCCAATTCGAGCCCTGGCTCTGATGCTGATAACGGCCATGATGGGGTTCTCTCTTACTTTGGCCTCAGAATCGAATTGCACACAAAACCGTGTAGATGGCAGCTCGATTCCAACAACTACGTTCAAGATTTTTCCAAGTCAACAAGTCACTCCCTTTTACCAATGGGAAAATAATAATGGCTACTGTGGTGAGGTGTCTTTGGTGCAGGCCGGAATGAATAACGGCCAATGGATGTCTCAGTCTAATGCTCGTTTGATTTGTGGTTCAGGATTATCTCAATCGGGACCGGATGGCTGGTGTGCTGCGCGTAAGAATTCGCCAAATTTCAATGCACAAATGCTGCTTGAGAGTCCAGAAACGGGGGTAACCGGCGCTCATCTCTATTCCAATGCACAAGCCTGTCTCTTGAATGCTAGATTATCTGCGACGACTTATCCTTACGTTACAGGATACAAATCGCCTAACGTTGGATCATCCGGGTATCAGGATTTTTTGCGTTGGGTTAAGAAGGAACTCATCGCTGGTCATCAAGTGACTCTAGGCGTTCTCTTTTCGGGTGGTGATGATGCTCAGTATGATCACATTGTTTCGGTGATCGCGATTGGTACCAATCACGCTGTCACTGATGAAACCTACTATGGTGATGACGTCCTTTATTTCGATGATCATGGCCTTTATACCTTAAGTGGTAATTCGCCAACTGATAATCCACCTATCCCTCCTGGTGCTGGATCTGACACTATAGGTTGTACGCCTTATGTTTTTGGATATAGCTTCGATAAACTCGCTAAAACGCGTAAAAAAGCTAATGAAAAAACGTCTAGCGCCTACTCGATCATCATCCCTGGAGCCAATCCATCTTATACCCTTGCAGGTGGAGATGGTTATAAGACATTGAAATCAATAACGGGTCATAATTATGCCTTCTCTGTGTCAGGTGCAATAGATAACACCCTAGGAAAACGTTATCTTGTGCCTATAAGACTAACGATACCCAGCGCAACCTCCACAAATAAGGCGGCTAATCCCAAAGATCCTATCGCTGGCTGGCAGTATGAAAATAGCATGATTGGAGATAGCATAACGGGGGATAGTTGTACGAATAGTCCTCCTACCTATGCAATGAATCCTTTGCCGCTTCGCCTCGATCTATCGAATCTGACGCCTGGGGCTGTCTACAATATCTACGAGTATGATTTTTCCGCCGTGACCGGTACTGGGACATCAGCGGCATTGAATGTGCCAACGGAAAACTTTAATGCTCATGCTGCCATGGCCTCCGGTGTGACAACCTTCACCGCAACGAGCACCAGCTATTCCATGACAGTCTCTAAACGTTCCGATCAGATCGTCGTATTTCGGGCAGTCCCTAAATCAGCCCCATAGCCGATTATCCAATTTCTGCGATCTTTTGTTGCTGATCGCCTGAGTTTTCTCTTACAGAGTCGCCCCTGAAAAACCAATATACTCTTTATTAATCAATTGGATATGTTAAAATATGAGGCATTGAATCCCTTGAAAAAGGGGTGGTTTTAATTCAAAAACTGGGGGATTTGGCATCGTGGTCAATCAGGATTTGTATCGGCAAACCCTCGAAGAAATGGTCGATCCGCGACACCCGCTGGTTGTTCTTGCGGGCCTGATTCCTTGGGATGAACTTGAGGCGCGAGTCGAACCCCTCATCGTCCGCAATCTCCGATCCACTCGATCCGTCCCGCAGGATGATCTCTTTGGTTCCAGCCTTCAGATTGCCGGTGTCCGTGGTGGCGGTCGTCCGCGTCTCCCGACCCGTCTCATGCTTTCGCTGCTTTATCTGAAGCATGCATACAATGAGAGTGATGAGTCTCTCTGTGCGCGCTGGATGGACTCTGTTTCCTGGCAGTTCTTCAGCGGACAGACCTATTACGAACCCCGCATGCCCTGCGATCCAACGCATATTGGCCGCTTTCGCAAGATGATCGGCGAAGAAGGGGTTGAGCAACTTCTGATCGCCACCATTGAAGCTGCCGTGTCGTCCAATGCCGTTAAACCTTCCGAGTTTGAGAAGGTGATCGTCGATTCCACCGTATTAGAAAAGGCGATTGCCCACCCGACGGACAGCCGGCTTTTGGAGATCGCACGCTATCAGGTGGTCAAGACGGCGAAGGCCGCTGGAATCACGTTAAAACAGACCTACGCCAAGGAAACTCTGAAGCTTCGGAGAAAGGCCGGAGGTTATGCGCATGCGCGTCAGTTCAACCGATTGCGAAAAGTGGTGAAGAGGCAGAAGACAATTCTTGGGATTGTGCTGCGCGAAATTCAGCGCAAGTTGGCTGACAGTCCTGCAGAGTCTTCCGCCCTGCAGCGCCTGGCAGTGGCGATGCAACGTGCCGAACGGCTCCGCACGCAAAAGCCCAAAGACAAGGACAAGCTCTACGCGTTCCATGCACCCGAGGTCTCCTGTATCAGCAAGGGCAAAGCCCGAAAGCCCTATGAGTTTGGCGTAAAGTCCAGCCTGGCCATCACTCACAAACAAGGGTTAATCGTCGGCGCCCGCACCTTCCCGGGCAATCCCTATGATGGCCACACGCTGGCCGCCCAGCTCGAACAGACCAGGATCTTTCTGGAAAATGTCGGTACCGAACCCAAGGACGTCTTCGTTGATTTGGGTTATCGGGGTGTCGATCACCAGAACCCTAGAGTCACGATCCATCACCGCGGGAAGCAGCGATCGATGACCCAGGAACAGCGCCGCTGGTTAAAACGCCGCCAATCCATTGAGCCGGTGTTCGGTCATCTCAAGAATGATCACCGAATGGATCGCAATTGGCTGAAGGGCGAAGTCGGTGATGCCATGCATGCCGTTCTTTGCGCCGCCGGATACAACATCCGCT
>RFVA01000097.1 GCA_009922685.1 Gammaproteobacteria bacterium
ACTGGCCGCTGGTGACCCGGGCCTATCCCCCGGCTACATCGGCACCAACGTGCGCATGCGCCAAGCGGCACAGAAGGCTGGCATGTACCCATCGGAGGCGCAAGAGACAGCATGGTCGTGGTTCATGCCCCTGATGGAAATGCAGACCAGCACCGGAATGCCTGCCCGCGAGATATTGCAAAAGGGCCTGCTAACGCCTGAGATGATTCGCGGCACGCCCGACTTCTCCAGCTTGTTGCGTCAAGGCAACTATGGAAAAATCCTTGAGGAGGCTGGATACGGGGACCAATTGGCTGCATTGAAGCCGCACGATTGGCAGCGACCCAAGTACGACATGTCTATGTCGGACCAGCGCAACCTAGAGGACATTGCCGGTAACCTTGAGAACTTGGGCCGGATGCGCCAAAGCTCTAGGCGGTTCACAAGCTTGGGCATGCCAAGCGAAGAGGCTGGGTTACCTGAAACAGGGTTCTTCACCAAGAACCAAGAGTACATCCCGGGGCAGGGCACGGGGCATTTGGAGTACCTGATCAATGCGCCTGAGTCGGTCCGCAAGAATGTGTCGTCCAAGCTTTCCAATGCTTTCAACGACCAGCAGAACCGCAATGTGCTGATGGGCGCCGCTGGCTACGAGCCGCTGCCGACTACGCCATTCACTGGGTCTTTCCGTCCACCGGGAGGCATTGGCAATGTCGGACCAAGGGCCGAGCCACCGTTTATTTCTGAAGAGGCATTCAACCAGCCCGGCATGGGTTTGCGTCCGTCTATGCCCGGAAGGCATGCCATGGAGTCGCAGCCCGGCTATGGATCTACGGTTGAATTGCCCATCAGATTTAAACGCGGAGAGCCCTCATTAAGCCCCAAAGACCAATCCGTGATGGACGCCATCGCTGCAATTGAAGGTGGTATGACGGCCCAGCTCGGCACGCCATATAGCGGCGCCATACCGCACAAAACTGGCCCGGGCCTATTTGTCAAATCTGAGAAAAAAGTTCCTGCTGAGAACATGTCGTATGCAGGTTCCATACTCAACCCAAGCACTGAAGCTGTGGCCGATACAGGCCGTGGCGCCACTGTGTTAAATTGGGGAGACCCATTTAGTGAATCGCAAGCTAAAAAAATTAGAGAGATGCTTGGCGGAAGTGATGTGTTATCAGTGCATACACCGGGAAATTACATAGATTACTCAAGCGAGTTTGCTGCACCTCAAGGATCAGGGGCAGTTACTAAAAAAATGCTTGAGTACTTTGAGAAAATGCCAAAGTCAAAGCAAGCCGCTGTCAGTGAAGCAGCTAAGCGCCCAGCAGAAGATGTTTACGATGTCTATCGTAAGCTGCAAGAAAAAACAAATGAACCGACCAGAGAAGATTTAATGAACATGCTTGATGTCATCAAAAAAGCTGGAATTGTTGGCTTGCCAGCCGCATTGGCGTCTGGCATTTCTTTAGCTGGTCAAGGGTCTAGCGCAATCCCGCCGTCGCTATTGGACCTTGCCGAAGAGCCGAATTAACTTCAGCAATGATTTCTTTTGGCGCTTGTTTCCATCCAAAACGTTCAAACATACCAATGACACGCTGTCCATCTTCTTTGGTGTACTCAATGGACATGTATTCGCCATCTTTGTCAATACTGAATAACTTTATGTTGCGTTCTTTTAGTTCCACGGTTTTCTCCTTTAAGCGGTTACTTGGGAAACAAATAGTAACACACTTTTTTGTGTTTTAAAAAAATTTTTGTGAGAAAAAAATATGGCAATTGAATTCCCGCAACCGCAAGAAGACGTCACAAGTAGTCCTGAGGACGACGAGGGCATGTCCTTCGACTTGGGCGCCGAGGAGATGTCTGAGGTCGAAGAGCAGCCTGACGGCTCTGCCATTGTCCGCATGGAAGAGAAGCTTGGCCCCATTGAGGACCAAGACTTCTACGGCAATATGGCCGAGAGCATGAAGTCATGGGACCTAAGCTCCATGGGCATGAAGTACTTGGACCTGATCGACAAGGACAAGCAGGCCCGTGAGGATCGCGACAAGCAGTACGAAGAGGGATTAAAGCGCACCGGCCTAGGCCACGACGCCCCGGGCGGCGCGATGTTTCAGGGGGCCAGCAAGGTTGTACACCCGATCATGGCCGAGGCCTGCATCGACTTCGAGTCACGCGCCATCAAGGAGATGTTTCCGCCTGACGGCCCGGTGCGCACCAACATTAAGGGCGAGGCGGACCAAGAGGCCGTAGCCCGCGCCGATCGCAAGCGCGACTTCATGAACTGGCAGTTGACTGAGCAGATCGTGGAGTTCCGCGACGAGGAAGAGCAGATGCTGACCCAGTTGCCTTTGGGCGGCTCGCAGTATTTGAAGCTGTGGTACGACGAGCGCAAGCGCCGTCCGTGCGCCGAGTTTGTGCCGATCGACAACGTGATCATTCCGTTTGCTGCTGGCAACTTCTACACGGCCCAGCGCGTCACCGAGGTGCACTACATCACCCAGCAGGAGTTCGACAGTCGGGTCAAGTCCGGCCTGTACCGCGACGTGGATGTGGGCTTTGCCAGCATGGAGCCGGAGACAACCGGCCCTGAGAAGGCAAACAACAAGATCGAAGGGCGCAAGTGGCAGGACAACGAGGACGGCCTGCGCCGCGTGTACCACATTTACGCGTACATGGACGTCGAAGAGGACAACGAGACCGACGGCGACACGGCACCGTACATCCTGATGGTCGACGAGAACTCCTCCGAGGTGCTGGGCCTGTACCGCAACTGGGAAGAGGGCGACGAGACCAAGTCCAAGCTGGACTGGCTGCTTGAATTTAAGTTCATTCCATGGCGAGGTGCCTATGCGATTGGTTTTCCTCACCTCATTGGTGGTCTATCTGCTGCTCTTACTGGGGCTTTGCGTGCTCTGCTGGACACTGCTCACATAAACAACAGCGCCACCATGCTGAAGTTGAAGGGCGCCAAGATGTCCGGCCAGAGCCAGAACATTGAAGTGACCCAAGTTACAGAGGTGGAAGCCGCCCCGGGCGTGGACGACATCCGCAAGATCGCCATGCCGATGCCATTTAACCCGCCAAACCCGGTCCTATTCCAGCTTTTGGGCTGGCTGACCGACGCGGCCAAGGGCGTTGTCACCACATCCGAGGAAAAAATCGCCGATGTGAACTCCAACGCGCCGGTCGGCACCACGCAGGCATTGATCGAGCAGGGCGCCGCAGTGTTCTCGGCCATCCATGCCCGCCTGCATGACTCGCAAAAGCGCGTTTTGAAGGTCCTGAGCCGCATTAACCGCTGGTATTTGGACGACATGCACCGTGGCGAGTCGATTTCTGACTTGGAAATCAGCCGCGAAGACTTTGCCCGTAATGACGATGTCATTCCGGTCAGCGATCCGCACATCTTCTCCGAGACGCAGCGCATGGCCCAGACCCAAGCGGTCTTGGCAATGATGGACAAGTACCCCCAGCACTTCGACCAGCGTGCGGTTCTTGAGCGCGCCATGCGCCAGATGAAGATTCCTAACCTGAACGAGCTGATGCCTAACTCCACGGACCCCGAGGAGTTGAACGCGGCAGAGGAAAACGCGGCCATGGCTATTGGTCGGGCGGCGTTTGCCTACGCCAATCAGGACCAACTGGCGCACTTGCAGTCTCACTTGGACTTCTGTCTCAACCCAATCCTCGGTGGCAACCCAATCATTGCGCCGCAGTGCATCCCGCAGCAGCTTGAGCACATCAAACAGCACATTACCCTGTGGTATTTGCAGCGCATGAACGGTTATGTGACCAAATCTATGAACGGACCCGTCAAAGATTACGGACAGTCTGCATTGACCGGCCAAATTGACAAGCTCTATGCCTTGGCGTCGCAGCACACCAACTTGGACGCGCAAAAGGCGTTTGAGAAGATGCTGCCTGCCATTCAAAAGATCACCGAAATGGCAAAACAGTTTGCTCCCAAGCCTCCAATGAACAGCACAGACATGGTTTACATGCAGACCAGCATGGCCGAGACGCAACGTCGTGCGGCAAAGGACCAAGCAGACGTGGCATTGGCACACGAGAAGATGCAGGCGGAGTCCTTGGAAAAAAATCGTGCTCAGCAAATTCAAATTGCGTTGAACGCCAACGACAACTTGACCGACGAGCGCATCAAAACTGCGGAAATCTCGCACGACGCGCAGGTTTTGCAGCACGAGCAGCAGAAAACTGCTCTTTCCGCGCTACAAGGCGCACAACAATCCCTAGGAGGCCAATATGGCACAACGTGAAGTAGATCAGTCGGGCTCTGACGTGCCCATGCACAAGCGCATCGCCATGGGCCAAAGCCTAGATGGCACGAAGCTTGAGGGCGGCAACAAGTCCCAGCCTAAATCGAACGATTCTCAGAAGAAGCAAAGCGGTCTGGCCGCTCTAAGGAAAAAATAATGCGATATGTCAGCGACTTCATCGGTGCTGTTGAAGCTGAGCAATTAAAAATCGCAAGATCGTTGGCTCTTGGCAATGCCAAGAGCTACGAAGCCTACCAGTATCTGGTAGGAGAGCACCAAGGGCTTGCAAAAGCTCTGGAAATTTTAAATAACCTTTTAAAGGAAGATGACATAGATGACCGATGAACAGCCGGTAGCTTCGAATGAAGCAGCGTTGCAGGAAGCATTTCCAGCAGTTGACCCCGGTGCTTTGCCTGTAGGCGGACGTGTTCTTGTTCAGTGGCGCGCCACTGCCAAGAAAGTAACCTCCTCAGGAATCGTGCTTGTTGAAGAGACCAAGGAAACCGAAAAGTGGAACAACCAAGTGGCGAAAGTCGTTGCGTTGGGCCCGCTTGCTTTCAAAAAACGCGACAGCCTTGACCCGTGGCCTGAGGGCAACTGGATTGAGGTTGGTGACTACGTCCGCATGCCAAAGTGGGGCGGGGACCGATGGGAAGTGCCTTACGGCGACCCAACATTGGGCGAAACCGCCCTATTTAGCGTGTTTAACGACCACGAAGTGATTGCAAAAGTCACTGGTGATCCCTTGAAAGTAAAGGCCTTCCTATGAACGCAACAGAAAAACTTGAAATGCAGGTGGACGAGGAGAGCGACGGCTCCGCGACCGTATCCCTGCCTGAAAACATGGAGTCTCCGGACGACATGGACGACGACCGTGGCTCAAACGACGGCTCGGGCCAAGACCCGGACCGTGAAGCCATTCGTGCCGCTCGTCGTGAAGAGCGCAATCTGAAAAAACGCCTCCACAAGGCCAAAATCAGCGAATCCAGCCACCTGATCAACTCGCTCAAGCGCCAGAATGAGCAGATGGCAGAGCGCTTGGCTGCCCTCGAGAAGCGATCTGCCGGGGCAGACGTGGCGCGGGTGGACAAGGCTATTGAGGACGCCCAAATGCGCCTTCAGTACGCCAAGGAGCAGATGAAACAGGCCACCGAGGTAGCTGACGGGACCGCTTTGGCTAACGCCCAAGAGGTATGGTACGAGGCTCGGAACCAGATTGACGCCCTGAACAACCTGAAGAAGAAGGTTGTTTCTACCCCTGATCCGTCCAGTATTCCCAAGGCCGCAGACCCTCGGCTGAAGAAAAACGCCGAGGACTGGATGGCCCGAAACAATTGGTATGACCCCAACGGTGGGGATACCGATTCCCAGATCGCGATTAAGGTCGACGAGTCGATGCTTAAAGACGGCTGGGACCCAACCGACCCCGATTATTGGGAAGAGTTGGATAATCGATTGACGAGATATTTGCCGCACCATTACAATGGGGGCGACGGTCGTTCGTCAAATAGGAGACCCCGTTCCGTGGTTACAAGTTCTGGTCGCGAATCCTCTCGGATGGCGGGTGGCAACGAATTTCGTTTGTCGCCAGAACGTGTGCGGGCAATCAAAGAAGCAGGACGTTGGGATAACCCAAAAGAGCGCGAAAAGATGATCCGCAAGTACGCAGAATATGATCGCATGAACAGGAGTTAAATATGCAACATGATGAACGATTGAAAAAAGACCTCTCACTTGGTGGACGCGAGTCTCGCGCAAAGCAAGATAGTGAACGCGGTTCCGCTTCAAATGAGTTGGCAAGTCAACAGGAGCGTCGTAGGATGTTCCGCAACGAGTGGGTTCAAGAATCCCTACCGACCCCACCTGATATTCCGGGGTTCCACTGTATTTGGCTTTCATCTACCAACGGGTATGACCCAATCCATAAGCGTCAGCGGATGGGGTACACGCCAGTCACCATCGATGAGGTTCCGGGCTTTGAAAACTTTAAAGTTAAAGCTGGCGAACACTC
>RFVA01000098.1 GCA_009922685.1 Gammaproteobacteria bacterium
TGAGAAACGCGGGCCGCCTGTTGCATCGAATGGGTCACGATGACGATGGTGTAAAGGGTCCGAAGTTCATCAATGAGCTGCTCGATTTTAGCGGTTGCAATCGGGTCAAGGGCTGAGCAGGGTTCATCCATCAGAATGATTTCAGGATTGACGGCAATGGTCCTCGCGATACAGAGGCGTTGCTGTTGTCCTCCCGAAAGGCCGGTTCCTGGCTGTGCCAGACGGTCCTTGACCTCTTCCCACAATCCTGCGCGGCGAAGTGAATTCTCGACGATCCCCTCAAGGTCGCTGGGATTGGTCGCAAGGCCGTGAATCCTTGGGCCATAGGCGACATTCTCAAAGATGCTTTTTGGGAAGGGGTTGGGCTTTTGAAAGACCATGCCGACCTGCGCCCTGAGGGGAACGACGTCCACCTCGGGCCCATTGATCGCGATCCCATCCATGCTGATATCGCCGGTGACCCGACAATCAGGGATGGTGTCGTTCATCCGGTTAAGGCACCGAAGAAAGGTCGATTTACCGCAGCCTGAAGGGCCAATCAGGGCAATGACCTGATGTCGGCCAACATCGATATTGATATTTTGAACGGCGTGTTTCTCGCCATAGTAAACATCCACCGACCGACAGACAATACGAGGATTGTCCGAGGTAAAGGTCCCAACGGTGCTTCGATGTTCCCGGTGGAACGGTTTTTCCATGGTGCTTTTTTCGAGTGTGGTCATGGGCTTATCCCTTCATGGGAGCTTTTATGTTGGGGTGTCAAATTGAAATCAGTCTGAAATTCTACCAGCGACGCTCATATCGCCTTCTAAGGTAGACCGCGAAACCGTTCATGAGAATGAGAAAGGCCAGAAGGACCATGATAGCGGCTGAGGTGCGTTCGTTGAAAGCACGCTCGGGGCTGTCAGCCCAAAGGTAAATCTGAACCGGCAAGACCGTGGCGGCGCTGGTGAAGGTTTTAGGGATGTCCACAATGAAGGCGACCATCCCAATCATGAGGAGTGGCGCACTTTCACCCAGCGCTCTAGCGGTCCCAATGATCGCGCCGGTCAGGATCCCAGGGAGTGCTAAGGGTAGCACGTGGTCGAAGACCATCTGTACCGGAGATGCACCAATGCCGAGGGCGGCCTCCCGAACTGAAGGGGGGACCGATTTGAGGGCGGAACGACCGGCAATGATAATGACCGGAAGCGTCATCAGGGTCAGAACCAGCCCGCCGACGAGGGGGGAGGACCTTGGGAGCCCAAAGAAATTAATAAAAACGGCCAAACCTAAAAGGCCGAACACAATGGAGGGGACTGCGGCAAGATTGTTGATGTTGACTTCAATTAAGTCAGTCCAACGATTTCTTGGGGCAAACTCTTCAAGATAGATGGCGGCAGCAATCCCAATGGGCAGTGAAAGGCCAATCGTGATCAGGAGGGTGAACGCGGAGCCTACAACGGCGCCCCAGATACCGGCCGCCTCCGGCTCCCTCGAATCGCCGTTGGTGAAGAATTCCCGGTTGAACGATGAATGGATCCGGTCTTGATCTTTGAGAGTTTTGATCCAGCTCTGGTAATGCTGGTTCCGCTCGTTAAGTTCCTCTTCATTCCCAAGCTTACCCTTGAATAAAAGATCAACGGTGTCATCCACCGGAAGCCAAACGGTCTTCGTGGTGCCCATCAGCCCGGGATCCTTGATCACCATGTCTTTGAGGCGCTTATCTGCGGAGAAGCCCATAAAGGCATTCAGCGCCCTTTTCTCTTGGCGTTCCGTTACCTCTGGAAAAAGTTTCAAAAGGGACGCCTTCCACAAGGTGTCGTAGTCGGCAGCGGCTAAGGCCGCAGGGTTCCTCTGGCCTTCAGGATCAATGACGGCGGGGTCAAAGGTAATGTCGAGAGCGACATTGGAGTAGGTGAAGGCCGAATAACCGTTGCCGATAATGCTGATGAAGAGGACTAAAAGAAAGACGAGCCCCAAAACGATCGAGGCCAGACCAAAAAACCGAAACCGTTTCTCAGCGTTGCGGCGCTTTGAGAGTCCGGCCATGACGATGTCGAGGGTATGCCCTCTTGGGCTTTGATCACTCATATTGTTCACGGTACTTGCGGACAATCCGGAGGGCCATGATGTTGAGGCATAGCGTCAGGATGAAGAGGATAAGACCCAGCGCAAAGGCGGCTAGGGTTTTCGGGCTATCAAATTCTTGATCGCCCACCAGGAGGGTTACGATCTGTGTGGTGACCGTGGTCACCGCGGCCAGAGGATTCAGCGTCAGGTTGGCGCTCAGGCCAGCAGCCATGACCACAATCATCGTTTCTCCGATCGCGCGAGAAGCGGCGAGCAGAATCCCACCCACAATCCCTGGAAGAGCCGCAGGGATCACCACCTGGCGGATCGTTTCCGACTGGGTGGCGCCTAAGGCATAGGCGCCATCTCTGAGTGACTGTGGGACCGCATTGATGAAGTCATCTGACAGTGAGGAAACAAAAGGAATGATCATGATGCCCATCACCAAGCCGGCGGCTAGGGCGCTTTCAGATGAAATTTCAAGGCCAATCTCAGCGCCCATATTCCTCAGAAACGGCGCGACCACCAAGGCTGCAAAGAAGCCATAAACCACGGTCGGGATGCCTGCAAGAATCTCGATGAGGGGTTTCGCGATCGCTCTGAAGTTGGGGCTTGCGTATTCTGAGAGATAAATCGCGGCGAGGAGCCCGATCGGTACCGCGACCAAGAGAGCCACCATGGAGATGAGGAGGGTGCCGGTCAAGAGGGGGATCACCCCAAATGCGCCTGAAGACCCGGCCTGGTCAGCCCGCATCGCAATCTGTGGGCTCCATTTGAGGCCAAACAGGAAGTCGGTGATGGGCACCATGTTGAAAAAGCGAATCGATTCGATGAGGACGGATAGGACAATGCCGATGGTGGTAAAGATGGCCGTTAAGGCGCAGCCGATCAAAAAAACCCGAACGACCGTTTCCACGTGGTTTCGGGCTCTAAAGTCGGTGTTAATCCGACTTTGGGCAAATAAAAGACCACTCAGGCTCGCGGTAATGGAAAGCACTGTAAGGAGGATACGGCTCCATTGGGTCAGTTCGGAAAACCGATCGGCCGCCACTTGAATGGCGGGATCGATTTGGCCTTCAAAGCTGCCTTGGGCGACACTCTTAATGTCGTTGACTAAGAGCTGGATTTGTTCGGGTGCGGCGCCATCAAGAAGGCTTTGGGGGAGTCTTGCGAGGGCTCCTGTCGTGAGAATGCTGCCTTCGCCAAGAAGCCATAGAAGGAGGAGAAAAAGTCCCGGTAAGGCACACCAAAGGGCGGTGTAATAACCATAGAATCCTGGGAGAGAATGGAGCTTCTGGCCGGACGTTTCGGCAAGGGTTCTCGCGCGCCAGGTATTGCTGAGGTAAGCGAGGGTGCTGGCAAGGAGGATCAGCAGGAATAAGGTCGATTTTTCCACCGATGGACGCTCCTATCGCAGACAGTCAACAGCTATTGTAAATGACCACATTCTAGGAACTCTATCTTTCATTTTGATGAAACCGGGTCGATTCCTCGGGGGCTTGGCTTTGAACGGGTATGACCAATAAAGCATCTTCCAGTAGGGTATTGACATCAATTTGAAATCTTTCCGTGGCAGTCTTCGCACACTTTTTTGTGCCCTTGAAGGATAGTGTCATGTTGGGTGGAGATGATTTGATGGAGATCGGACTGGATTCCGATTTTTTAGAGGATGACGGCGTATTGGGTGACGATGGGGATGATACACCCTTGATTCTTGGCCAAGCTGAAACCGATCCCTCCGCCTCATCGGGCTCTACGTCCCTTCTCATGGGGTCCGTTTTTGCCTGGTCTCGCCAGCGATAAAAAGGCTTTTAACGTGTCTTCAAGCCTCGCTATCATGGTTTCTTTAGAGCCAAGCCCGGCACCACGGGCCAATTGTAACAAATCGCTCCTAAAATCGAGGACATCCCTCAAGCCACATTTGCCCCGGCCCTCTAAGATCAAGGGCATCGATGGCCTTATTTTTTCACGTCCCTCTACAGTATGGTGCAGCGCATTTTTGATCCATCGCTCTCATTCAGGGATCACAACGATCAGAAGGCGGTAGGGTAGGACCAGTGGCCCATCTTTTTGTATCTAATCAACCGACGGCGGCCGTCGGCGAATGGCGTTCACCGAAAGCTCGGATGCGCTGTGAAGATCTTCGGGTGCGCTTTGGGGATCGTGAAGTCCTCAGGGGGGTCAGCCTGGATATGGGACGAAATGAAGTCACCGCGGTCATAGGTCCTGCGGGTGCCGGAAAATCAACGTTTCTAAGATGCCTTAACCGGATGGTAGAGGCCAATCACCACTGTGAGGTTCAGGGGCGTGTTCTTCTCGATGGCGAAGATATCCATGCCCCGGGTGTTGATGCGGTTCGTTTCAGGGGACGCATCGGGATGGTCTTTCCAAAGCCAAACCCCTACCCCAAATCGATTTATGAGAATGTGGCCTATGGTCTCAGGATCCATGGGCTGGTCTCTTGCAAGAGTGAAGAAAGTTCGCTCGTCGAGCTGGTTTTTCGTCAGGCCGGGCTTTGGCGGGAGTTCGGTCGTAGGCTTCTTGCACCGGCCTTGTCATTAACCCCAGGGGAGCAGCAGCGGCTTTGCATCGCGCGGGCACTCGCGGTTAATCCTGAAGTGATTTTGATGGATGAACCTTGCTCGAGTCTTGATCTTGGATCAGGGGCCAAGATCGAACAGATGATTGATGAATTGCGTCAGGCCTATACCATCGTCTTAGTCTCTCATTCCCTAAAGTCGGCTGCCCGTGTCTCACAGCGAACGGCCTTCATTCGTGAGGGAAGGCTCGTTGAGGTGGGACCAACCGCCATGATGTTCACCGCCCCGAGTCATCCTTTAACCGACCGTTTTATCAGTGGCTACAGCGAATAACCCTTATTGGAGCTTGTGATGATGCATGATGGCGCGGAAGGTCATACCTTCAAACGATTTGATGGGCAGTTGTCGAATCTCCACCTGATGGTTGTCGAGATGGGGCAGGCGGTTCATCAGCAGGTTCAAGATGCACTCACCGCCGTCAGGACCCAGGATATTCAGCTGGCTCAGAAGGTTTTAGGGCGCCATCAGGATATTGACCGAATGGAAGTTCGGGCGGACGCCGAGATCGTCGAGGTGATTGCTCAAAATGCACCCCTTGCCTCTGATCTCCGCTTGGTCGTTGCGGTCTCAAAAAGCGTCGGTGATCTTCAAAAAGTCGGTGAAGAGGCAGCGCGCATGGCCATGCTTCTTGAGGAAATTCAGCTTGAATCTGCGCCCCCTTTGATGGAGACCTTGTTGGCTGAGGTGGATCGAATGGGTGGGTCGGTTTTATCGCATCTTGATACGGCGGTTGGGCTTTTTGGGCAGTGGGACGAAGAGAAGGCACTTCATGTCATCGCAGGGCACCGGCAGATGGATGGCGACTTTCAGACGGAGCTTCATCGGGTGATGACCTGTCTCCTTGAAGAGAGCCTTGACCTCAAGGCGGCGGTCCGTCTGGTTCTCGTCGCAAAATCACTCGATCGGATTATCCATCATGCCTTGAATCTCGCAGAATATGCGATGTTCGAGGTGTATGGAGGCGTTGCCGTTCGGTCCTAGGGTCGATTCCCCAAGGGGGCGATCTTAAGAGCTTAAAAAAACCCCGCTTTGGCGGGGTTTTTGATCGTCCTCTCTGGGGTTTTGATGGGCCTCCTTAGGGAGGCCCATCTCTCTCCTTAGGTCGCTTCGTCCATCAATTCGATTTCTTCGCGATCGAGAAGCTCCTCTTTCTCCTTCTTACACATGCTCTTATCGCCATTGTTTTTCTTCTTACAGGCTTCATAAGCTAGGCGCTCTGGGCTCCGCTTAATGTTGGGATTGGGTTTGTTCATGTTGGCGCAGCCAAACATGGAGAGCAGGATGAAAAGGGTGGTGATGATCTTGAACATGGGTTTTCTCGTTAAATCGATTGTTCGAATGTCGTTAGGTTTAAAAAGCAGTCAGAGTTTCAAAGAGGAATGTCTCAAGTCTGGGGGCCTGCGATCTTTCTAGGGCCTTCCCTTGGGCTTATTTTTACACCTCTTGAGAGCTTCTTAGAAGTCGATTCTGACCGCTGTTTCCCAAATATTCGGGCTGAGGCCATTGAAGCAACCGATGCTGGCGCTGGATCCTTGTCCTGGGAAATTGCACTTTCCACC
>RFVA01000099.1 GCA_009922685.1 Gammaproteobacteria bacterium
CCGACGGCCGCATCGGTGGCATTCACAAAATCAGGGTAGAGGGCATTGGCAAGGGCTTGGACCTTGGCCCGGCGCTCAGGGACATCAGTGAGTCTCGGATAAACCTCAAAATGGCCCAAGGAAATGTAGTCCACCAAGACCTGGCAGAATTCACGGAGCTTTGATTCAAGGGGCTGGCCTGGAGCAAAGGGGCGAAGACGACCTAAGGACCCATAAAGGGACCACAGTTCAACCCGCTCATCAAGGAGCTCCTGAACGATACGGTGATCGTGCTGCTGGCGTTCAACGAGAGTTTCAGTCATGAGGCATTTTTGGGAAGAGGTAAGTTTTATGGCTACTCTATGCCATCGGACCCCGATCGACAATCACTGATCGATGACAACGCTTCTCGGACCCTTCGATTCCGCATAAGATCCCCCCATCGAAAACATGACTTTGGGGAACCTTCAATGATGAGAAGTATGACCGCCTTTGCTGGCAGCGAGACCGAGTGGGATGGCTGGGTCATTGCCGCCGAGATTCGTGCTGTCAACCATCGGTTCCTGGATCTCTCTTTGAGGCTTCCAGAGACGCTTCGGGGCCTTGAAGGAGAGATCCGAAGCCTGATAGGCGACTATGCCAAGCGGGGAAGAGTCGAATGCACCCTGACCCTCAAGCCGACCGATCAAACAACGACCACCATAAAAATCAACCCACCCCTCATTTCAGCGCTTCTTGAGGCTTCGAAAACCATTGAATCGATAGCCGGCCAACCCTTAGGCTCCTTTTCTGCCCTAGACATTCTGAAGTGGCCGGGGACGCTTCATCAACCTCAAACAGATCGTGATGCCCTTCAAAACGCAACACTTCTGATGATGCGTGAGGCACTTCAACGATTCGTCCAAGAAAGAGAACGGGAAGGCCTCCAGCTGGGACTTCTGATCAAAAGCCGCTGTGAATTGATTCAAGAAGAAACGGGGAAAGCGCGGCAACGTCTTCCCATCGTCAAAGAGCAGATCAGAGAAAAAGTCCTCAGCCGACTTTCTGATTTGGCATTAAACCCTGATACCGATCGCTTGGAGCAGGAACTCGTGTATCTCGCCCAAAAAATGGATGTAGCGGAGGAGCTTGATCGCCTCGACCTTCACCTTTTAGAGATACTAAAGACACTCGATCAAAAAGAGCCGGCTGGACGGCGCCTCGACTTTCTCATTCAGGAACTTCACCGCGAGGCCAACACCTTAGGATCAAAATCGGGGGATATCGAAACAAGCCGTCATTCGGTGGAGATTAAAGTCTTGATTGAACAAATGAGGGAGCAGGTCCAGAACATCGAATGACCCGCCCTTGACATGACATCCGAAGCAATCCTTGATAGCGCTTAATACAATGACGATGTCGGGTGGTTCGGGTTCACATGGACTGATGCCAGAACGTTCTGGCCCCACACTCTTGAATTCACGAAGGAGCCACATGACGCAGACCACTCATATTCATTTTGTCCTTCCTTTTCGTGGCCGCAAACCTGTCGGCGGCTTCAAGGTAGTTTACGAATATGCCAATCAGTTCGCCTCCATGGGCTATCAAGTCACGATCACGCATGCTGCGGGTCTTTACCTCGGTGTTCATCCGAACGACAGAGCCCTAACAAATATTGCTAAATTCATTATTTTTGGCGCCGCCAGACTTTATCGCCCGGATCCTTGGTTCAACCTAGAACCATCAGTGAAAACTCGGTGGGTCCCAAGCCTACATTCAGTCCACTCCATCCCCGCAGAGATCGTCGTAGCCACTGCCTGGGAAACCGCGGAGTGGATTGCCCGTTGGCCTATATCAGCGGGTAGCAAACATTATCTCATTCAGCATCTGGAAGATTGGATAGCTCCGAGGGAGCGAGTGCTTGAAACCTGGCGCCTCCCACTAAAAAAAGTGGTCATTTCAAAATGGCTTGAAGCCATCGCCTTGAACCTTGGCGAAACGACAACTTACATCCCTAATGGGCTCGATCACAAGGCTTTTGGACTGGATATCCCCATCGAATCAAGGAATCCTCTGAAAGTCCTGATGCTCTATCATCCACTCGCCTTTAAGGGAACCCACTACGGCTTAGAAGCCATCAAGATAGCCCGAGAACAATATCCAAACCTTGAATTAACGCTGTTCGGTGTCGAAGAGCCCCCAAAAAACAGCCTTCCAGACGGGGTTCTTTTTGAAAGAAAGCCAAGTCAGCTTCGCCTCAGGGCGCTCTATAACCAATCGTCGATCTTTCTCAGCCCGAGTCTTGCTGAAGGCTGGGCGCTGCCGCCAGCCGAAGCGATGATGTGCGGTTGTGCCACCGTTCTGACCCAAATTGGCGGCCATGAATATGCCATCAACGGCAGCACATCTCTCCTTTCGGAGCCTCATGATGCCAACGCCATGGCTCAAAACCTCAAACGCCTCATCGAGGATCATGACCAGCGCCTTCGCTTAGCTAGAGGAGGCCTTGAGGCCATGAAACAATACGATTGGGCGACCGCTGCTAAGGCCATGGAGAAAACTTTCAACTGAAGCTTCTGGGCGGGCTAGGGAACCAATAGCTCTTCTTGAAAAACCGCTTCGCCAATCGGCGCATCCGCTCGCAAGCCCTCCCTGGAGTTATAATCGCTGTATGAACGTGGATTATTTCTTTACAGGAAAACCCTTGAAGCTGTCCGCTACTTTGAATTCAAACCCCACCCATCCGCTCCTGTGAATCAAGAATCCCCATCTCTCTTGTCACTCGTTATACCGGTCTTTAATGAATCCGAGGCCTTGGAGGTCTTCCTCCATGAGGTGGGAATTGTCTTTACTCCGATTGAAGGGCTACAGCTCGAATTGATCTTCGTGAATGATGGCAGCACAGATGACACGCTACATCAACTGCTGGCCCTTCAACAAAAAGACCATCGCATCACGATCGTGGATCTCAGTCGTAACTTTGGCAAAGAATCGGCCATGACAGCCGGTCTTGATATAGCCTCAGGAGAGGCCGTGGTCCCCATTGACGTGGACCTTCAAGATCCCCTTCCTCTGGTTCTCGAGATGGTGAAGCTATGGCGAAAAGGATTTGACGTCGTACTTGGACGCAGAATTAATCGAGATGTCGATTCATGGGCCAAGCGGACATCGGCCCATTGGTTCTATCGGATCCAAAATCGCATCTCCAACCCCAAATTGCCAGAAAGCGTGGGTGACTTTCGCCTGATGGATCGAAAAGTGGTGGAAGCTCTCAAGCAACTGCCAGAATCGCAACGCTTTATGAAGGGGCTTTTTGCTTGGATTGGATTTAAAACCGTCACCCTTGATTATGTCCGGACAGAACGCACCCGGGGAAGCAGCAAATTCAACACCTGGAAGCTTTGGAACTTCGCTCTTGAGGGTATCACCAGTTTCAGTACCGACCCCTTAAGAATCTGGACCTATATTGGCCTGATGATCTCCTTGATGTCTTTCGGTTTTGCCCTCTTCATCCTGTTTAAAGTCTTGATCCTCGGCATTGATGTTCCTGGCTATGCCTCACTCATGGTCGCCATCACTTTTCTTGGGGGGCTCCAGCTGGTCGGCATTGGCATCCTCGGCGAATATCTCGGACGCACTTATCTTGAATCAAAGCGGCGTCCTATCTATGTGGTTCGCGAAATTCACCGCGGGACCCACGAATGGATCTGAAGGAAGAGCACCTCCTCGGAAATTTCATTCGCCAACATTGGTACTATCAGTCAAAGGCCAAGGCGGTTAATGCTCTCCTCAACGATATCTCGCCGTCCTGTATCCTCGATGTTGGAGCTGGTTCAGGCTACTTTTCACGCCATCTCCTTGATACCACCGCGGCAAAGAGCGCCTACTGTGTGGATATTAGCTATCCTCATGACTGGGATGAAGAACACGCCGGGAAAACCATCCACTTCAGAAAATCAGCTGAACAGGTAGATGCTGACCTGGTGCTTTTTATGGATGTCCTTGAGCATGTCGAAGATGACCTGTCCCTACTCAAGGACTACATGCGAAAATCGTCAAAAGGAACCCTCGTCCTTATTTCAGTGCCTGCTTTTCAATGCCTCTGGAGTGGCCATGACGTCTTTTTAGGGCATCAGCGGCGCTATACCTTGGAAGGCCTTCAATCCGTGGTCCGTGCAGCCGGCCTCCAAATTCATAGCGGCTCTTATTACTTTGCCCTCGTAGCCCCAATTGCCTTGCTCACCCGATCGCTGAATAAAACACCGGAAGACCCTCAGATAGCCCGCTCACAGCTCCAGCTGCATCACCCGGCGACCAATGCCTTTTTGAAAATACTCTGCGAATTTGAGCTTCCCTTGATTCGTTTTAATCGCTTTGCCGGTCTCACCGCTTTTGTCCTCGCCGAAAAGGTTTCCTCTTGAAGACCCGTAAACGAAATCCCAAAAGAGCGAAGAAGGGGGCACTGGTTGATCGATCCCAAAAGAAGTCTTTCCTAAAACGGGCATCCCGATTTGCCTTCACGGGGGTCTTTGTGACGGCCTTCCATACCCTTGTGGCTGCGTTTTGCATCGAGTATGCCGGTCTTTCATCGCCAGCGGGTAATGGTGTCGCATTCGTCACGGCGACATTGGTATCTTACGTCATCAATACGGTTTGGAGCTTCTCTGGGGCTCTCCATGGTCGCACAATGTTCCGCTTTCTTATTGTCTCCGCTCTTGGATTTACCCAAGCGATTAGTGTTGCCTGGTGGATGGAAAAATCTGGATTCAATTATCTCGAGGGTATCCTGGCCGTTGCCTTTTCGATTCCACCAGTCAGCTTCCTGCTCCACAATTTCTGGACTTATCGGCCAGAGGGACTCAGCAAGCCTTCGAAGAAGGATGAAGCAGCTAAGGCCGGGGCCACCGGTCAAATCTAATCAGTTCGTCGCAACCAGAATTTCGCCCTTACCAAGACCGCACATATCTCCTGCGTAACGACGGACCCGCTTTAGTTGATCGGACATTCCTAAGAGCGGGGTATCCAGCGCCTTTAAACTCTTTAAGAGAAGAGGAATAAACCCCAAGGTGTGCGATCCGCAGTCCTGAAAGGTCGGCAAAATCTCTTGTGGGGGTGTCGCCAACAGCAGCGTGCCACGGCCCATGGCATAACCAAGATAACGACCCGTTCGACCAAGAACCGCAATGGTACCCGCCGTCATCCGAGACCCGAGGTAGTCGCCCGTATCGCCATCAATGACCAGAAGGCCCCGGCGCATGTGGTCTCCCGCCCGAGCGCCGACGTTACCTTTGACATGGACCATACCGCCCGCCATTCCTTTCTTGTTGCCAGGCAGTGCCGCCCCGAGAAAATCGCCGGCATGGCCCTCAATGAGGATCAAGCCATTTTTCATCTCACAGGCCCCATAAGCATCGACCGAACCTTTTACTCGAATCTCGCCGCCTTTCATGTGCATCCCAAGATAACTGCCGGCATCCCCCTCAACACGGATCAAGCCAGAGGTCATGCCTTGACCAATCTTATCCAGTTTATGGGTTTTCCCCCTGAATATGATCTCGGTAGGATCGTTACCTTCAACAGAAAAAAGGTCTTGAAGCGCTATGGATCGATTTCCTAAAGGAAGCTTCATGACCTTGATCGCGGCGATATCGAGATCCTTCAAATGATCAACGTTGAGGGATGAGACATTGAGCCGCTGATCGAGGGAGCCCTTGAGAGTAAAGGTCAGAGCACTCATGCCATGATCTCCTGCAAATGGAAAAGGAAGGGGCCCAATTTACCACCATAATTGCCTGCACTAATACGGCGAATCCCGGCGGGTGCACCCAAGGCACACACGGCCTCCATTCCCACCCGCATGGCTTTTTGGATATCCTCCTGAGTCAAACCATCGATCACAATCTCCATCACCGATTCAACCTCAGGGCTTAATTCACTGGGGGTCTGGCCTTTTAAGGTGGGACAAAAGGCATCGTTGGTCGAGGCATTAAGAGCCTTGTATTTAGAACCGACCTTAGATCCTGATCGAACGACGCCACCAGGAAACGGCATGATCACATGAGGAATCTTTTTCATCGCCTCAATGGCGGCTTCACATGCCGCTAAGGCCTGAGATTGGCTTTCAGCAAGGATTAAAAAGTTGCCACCGCCAACGGCACTGACCATCCCCGTCGTTTCCTCGGTCAAAAATTCACCGTCCATCACGGGCACCCGCCAATAACGGCGG
>RFVA01000100.1 GCA_009922685.1 Gammaproteobacteria bacterium
ATGCAAATAAAATCAGCGAAGTCCAACATGAATGATGATGGCCTGACGGCCATCATCAAACGTGAAAATACAGCCATCAAATCACGTGATCGCACTCACGAAGCGTATCTGGTCTCTTATTGCCTCTGAATACCAGACCTGTGTCGATTGGATTCTGCAAGTCTCAAGAGCGGAAACGCTCCTCGAGGATAATCCGACACTCAACAGTTCAATGGCCTGGAGAGACACTTTTTTAGGCCCTTTGAACCATATTCAGGTCTCTCTGTTGCGCCGGCTTCGCGGCGAGAATTCGGATGATGGAACGCTAAACCCGTGGGTAAAACCCATGCTGAGAACCATCAATGCCATTGCCGCCGGTATGAGGAACACTGGATGAACCAAGCTATTGCCTTTGGAGCGGAGATAGGAATGATAAGGGGCTGAGGAATGAAGAAGCCACCATTACCGCCAAATCTAGCTCTACTCGAAGCGGAATCCATCTTCATTCTTCGGGAGGTTGCCGCTGAATGTGAACGCTCCGCGCTCCTCTATTCTGGGGGAAAAGATTCTGCCGTGGCGCTTCACCTTGCCGGCAAGGCCTTTTTTCCGGGTGGACTCCCCTTTCCTCTGCTCCATATCGACACCGGACACAACTATCCAGAAGTCATTGCATACCGGGATAAGATGGCGGAAAGCTATCAAGCGATGCTTTTGATTCGGACATTGGATGATTCGATTACTCGAGGCACGGTAACCCTTCGTGATCCGCTAGAGTCCAGAAATGCGCATCAGTCCGTCACGTTACTTGAGGCGATTGCCGAGCTGGAACTGGATGCCTGTATCGGAGGCGCGAGGCGCGATGAAGAAAAGGCCCGGGCAAAAGAACGAGTGTTTAGTTTTAGGGACGCTCATGGAGCATGGGATCCCAAAAACCAACGGCCGGAATTGTGGAACCTCTTCAACACCAGAACGGTAAAGGGGGAGAACATCCGCGTCTTTCCGATCTCGAATTGGACTGAAATGGATGTCTGGCAGTACATTCGCCATGAATCGATTCCGCTTCCCAGCATATATTTCTCTCACCTCCGTGAGGTAGTGATGCGGGAGGATCTCCTAGTCCCGGTGACTCCTCTCACCCCGGCAAAGGAAGGCGAAAAACCCGTTTGGGTCAATTGCCGGTTCAGAACGGTCGGGGATATTACCTGCACGGCCCCCATAGCATCGAATGCAGATACGATTGAAGCCATCATATTGGAAACCATGACCGCAAAAGTCACCGAGAGGGGATCCACGCGACTTGACGATAAAAGCTCGGCGACAGCCATGGAACAAAGAAAGAAGGCCGGTTATTTCTGACCCCACTCATATCTGAAATTAAATGAAATCTGCCTCACTTTTCCCTCGATATCCTAGAGAGCACCTCGAGAGGCTAATTCGTCTTGAGTCAAAGGATTTATTCGCCGTCCTAGCCTTTGCTTTGGGCGCGGGGGTGATGGCATTGGCAACACCAATGGCTGTTCAGGCCTTGGTGAACTCCATTGCCTTTGGGGTTTTGGTCCAGCCTTTAGTTGTTCTCATTCTGGTTCTGTTTGGATGTCTGGCCCTGAACAGCGTTCTTAACGGATTACAAATTTTCGTCGTTGAAATGATTCAACGGCGACTCTTCGTCCGGCTGGTGAGCCAAATTTCGACCACGCTCTTGGAGGGACGACTCGATCACCCCCTTTTTAAGAAGGGATCGGACCTTGCAAACTATTACTTTGAGGTGATGACCATACAAAAAACCTGGTCTAACCTGCTGCTGGATGGTTTGTCCTATGGGCTTCAGACGCTGATCGGACTGATTCTTCTGGCCTTTTATCATCCAGCCCTTCTAGGATTCGATGCCCTCATCATCGCCTCTTTGTATGTCATCTTTCGCGTGCTCGGCAAAGAGGGCATCGAAACCGCTGTTACAGAGTCTGAGGCCAAACACGCCGTTGCCTCCTGGCTCCAGGAACTACCGCGACATCCGCTGGCAACCCGTTACGGACACGGAAAATCATGGGGGTTGGACCGATCCAATGCCTTGACTGAGAGATATCTGGAGCGATCAAAGGATCACTTCAAGGTGCTCATGAAACAGCAAGCAGCCATCCTGGGTCTTTATGCAGTTGCGAATTCGGTACTCTTGGGTCTTGGTGGCTGGATGGTCATAGAGAGGCAATTGACTCTAGGCCAGCTGGTGGCTGCAGAACTGATCGTGAGCGCCATGCTTTCGGGACTCACCCGTCTTGGAAAGACCATCACCAGCTATTATGACTTGATGGCTGGGATGGAAAAATTAACTTACCTCCTCGACCTTCCAGATGAACCTCAGAGAAACGCTGATCCTCATCATCAAGATGTATTGATAACGATTAAATTCGATCAGATCGTCATCAACATAGACGAAAACGAAAGTGAAAAACCGCTCGCCATTCCAGACCTTGAGATCCGCGCAGGTGAGAAATGCCTCTTTGTGTGCCCAGATCCAGGAGCCTCGGTATGCTTGCTTCAGAGCATTAGCGGCCACCGGCAATCCATCGAGGGGGCGATTTCGATCAATGGAATAGATACCCGGATTCTTGGAATGGCAGAATTCAGGGAACAATCGTTTCTGGTCACCAAACCCGAATGGTTCCAGGTGAGCATCATCGAAAATATCAAGATGGGAAATCCCTCAATTGGGCTTGGGCAGGTTCAAGAAGTCCTCAGAGTAGTCGGACTGGATCAAACCATTCAAGGGCTGAGCGGGGGCGCCAGATCAAACCTCACGGTGACAGGGGCACCGCTTGATTATGAGCAACTCGGCCGATTAACATTGGCCAGAGCCATTGCAGCTCAGCCCCGTTTCCTCATGGTCGGTCCCCTCATTGATTCAGTTGCCGAACCCTATCTCCAAGACATTCTGGATACCCTACTAGGTCAAGATGCGCCATGGTCATTAGTTCTGGTGACGGCGAACACCAGAGTTTTTGAGGCCGTCCATGGAAGAGCGAAGGTCATTCGGCTCGAGCCTAAGCAACACAGGGAGGTTTAGGCATGTCATCGCCGTCACATCCAAAGCCTTGGAAAAACCCTTTGCCGGCCATACGGCTCACGGAAACCACCGGGCCTAGTCGGAGGTTTGCTAGAAACTTGGGATGGTTTCTTCTCTTGGTCCTCGTCATTCTGGCGCTAACACCTTGGCAACAGAACATTCAGGGGGTGGGTCGTGTGGTGGCGTATGCACCTGAGGAGAGACAGCAAACAATCGAGGCTACCGTTGAGGGCCGGATCGTTTCATGGAAAGTTCAAGAAGGATCCGAAGTTAAAGCTGGCGCTCTGATTGGGGAGATCAGTGACTATGACCCCGAACTTCCTCAGCGGCTAATGCAAGAACTCGTCACGGTGGACCAGCGTATAGGAGTCATAAAAACCAGAATTCACGCGTTGGAAGACCAGACAACTTTAGCCGAGAGATCCAAAGAAATGGCGACTCTGGCGGCCGAAGCCAGAATCAGGATGGCAGAGGAAAGACTGAATGCCGCAAAACATAACGTTGAAGCCGCTTCGGCAGCTTATGAAACCTCGCGCCTCAACGATGAAAGGCAACGTGCACTGGAGCAGAAGGGACTCGCATCCAGAAGAACATTTGAGCTGTCGGAACTGGATTTCACACAAAAAAAAACGGATCGGGAGCGTTCACAAGCTGCATTGAAAGCGGCCATAAGTGAGGTCGAAGCTATTCAGGCCGACCGACAAAAGATATTGGCAGACAGCGGTGCCTCGGTTGAAAAAACCCGATCAGAGCTTGCCAAAAGCCGAGAGGAACTGCATTACGCACAGGCCGAGAGACTTAAGCTTGAAACACGATCGGCCCGGCAAGGTTCCCAGCACATCATCGCACCGCGGGATGGAACCATTTTTCGCCTCGTGGCAAACCCCGGTGCTGAAGTCGTGAAACCGGGAGATGCGGTAGCTATTTTGATTCCCTCCACACAGCAGCGCGCGGTGGAGCTCTGGATTGATGGGAATGATGCACCTCTGATTGATTCCGGAAGGAAAGTTCGACTTCAATTCGAGGGCTATCCCGCAATTCAATTCTCCGGTTGGCCAGAAACAGCCGTTGGAACCTTTGGCGGCATCGTGACATTGCTGGATTCAACAGACAACGGCAAGGGCGATTTTCGAGCCCTTATTTTGCCTGACCTTGATGACGAACCATGGCCAGATGAACGATTCATCCGCCAAGGCGTTCGGGTCAATGGTTGGGTTCTACTCAACAAGGTTAGCCTGGGCTATGAGTTGTGGCGTAATTTCAACGGCTTCCCGCCGCTGATTCAAACGGAGAACAATACCAAATGAAGCGTGGCTTGAAGATATCAAGACTCCTAGCCTCGCTTATACTTTACGTCACGGTCAGGGAAAGCGACGCGGATGCTCACACCAAGCCCCATCAGCCCACACCTCACCAGGAAAAAGACGCCAGTCCTACATCTCAGGGTTATCTTCGCCTCGAACAGGTCATTCAGTCTGCGCTACAGAGCTTTCCCGCCTTACTGGCTGCGAGTAAGCGACAGGAAATGGCTACTGGAGAAAAGTTGGCGGCCGAAGGGGGCTTCGACACTATCCTCAAGATGTATTCTCGATCGTCACTGGCAGGCCAGTATCAAAACGAGAATGTGGATGTCGGGTTCGAGCAACCCACCGAATATTGGGGAACCACATTCTTTGGAGGTTATCGTCGGGGGGTTGGAAAATATCCTGTCTATGAAGGTAAAAGCGAGACGGCAACAGAAGGTGAGGTTCGGGCAGGCGTCTTAATTCCTCTCTGGCGTAACAGAGACATTGATCGAAGGCGCGCAAACCTTGCGCAGGCTGACCTGAGCCAGATAATTGCTGGCCATGAGTACGATCAGCAGCTTCTAGAACTCGAGCGCCAAGCGTCTTATCGGTACTGGGATTGGGTGCTTGCGGGAAGACGCGTTGGCATTGCTCGACATCTTTTGGATGTAGCGAAGGCGAGAAACAAGGGGCTTAGGGATCGCATTCATCTGGGCGACCTCCCAGCAATCGATGCCACCGAAAATCAACGCGCGGTAGTCGAAAGAGAAGAGCGGCTCGTTGCTGCAGAGCGTGCTCTGGAACAGTCGGCAATTCAGTTGTCACTTTTTCTCAGAACGCCAGAAGGCGATACGCTTTTGCCAAGTACAGAGGACTTGCCGCAAGGTTTTCCTAAGGCGAAGGATCATCATCATCGACCACTTGAGGACCTGATCGACGATGCACTTTTAAAGCGTCCAGAAATAAAACGAATCGAAACTCAGATTCGTCATGCTCAAGTCGAGAGTCAACTCGTTCAAAATCAGCGGTTACCCGCAGTCGATCTTACGATCAGTGGTGCTCAGGATTTTGGTGTCAGCCAGTCCAATCTGGTCAACCGCTCGGAGTTCTATGCGGGTGTGATAATCGATATGCCCGTCCAACAAAGGGTAGCAGTAGGAAAGGGTATTGCGGCCGAGGCAAATATTTCCCGCTTAATGGCCGACCGTCAACTCGCCGAGGATCGCGTCCGAAATGAAATTCGAGATGCAGTTTCAGCCATCAAGGCGGCATTCAAGCGAATCGCTTTAGCCGATCAGCAGAGAAGCCTCGCTCGTCAATTGGAAGAAGGAGAAAAGACCAAGTACGAGTTCGGCGAGAGTCATTTGATGCTGGTGAATCTCAGGGAGTTGGCCAGCGGAGATGCTTCAATGACTTACGTGGACGCTTTGAATAGCTACCATCGTGCATTGGCCGACTTTCGATTTTCTTCCGGGGAATACACCCACATCTCTGAGGATGGGCATCATCACTCCTATAGGACGACGGACTACGACTTTGATCCAACATCCTGATCCCCAATATCATTGAAGAGGCGCTCTCGAACGTCCCAGCCCATCCATCACCTACCAAAGAAAATTGGGCCATACGTCTGAAGGTTCTTAATCTTTAAACGGCAGGTATTCAGGTGATTCAGATTTAGGAAGCCGGGTAATCCGCCAATCCTCCCAAGATAAGCGTCAGCACGGTTTCAAGCTCATGAATTTATGGCTTTTTGCCCTTGCCTGCCTCGGATTGGATCGGTCTTCTTGGTGGGTGTAGGTGCGACCCGCGATCATTTCGAGGGCCCCG